>JAFGON010000019.1 GCA_016926475.1 candidate division WOR-3 bacterium
CGATTGCGTACGGGAAAGAAACCTTGTCCGCCCTCGCCCTAAAACTCCCAGGATTCGACGGAATCCTTTCTTTTTTCATGTCCCCCGGCAAGGAATTTGCAGACGAACTCAGCACGAGGCTTAAAGTGATAGCAGGTCTTGAAAAACCAAATCTTATGCACACCGAGGATTTTTATCTGAAAGAAAACAAGAAACTTCTCGAAGAGCTTGAAAGGTCTCTTAAAACTGAAAAAAAGGATTCCATACTCGTATTATGGGGACCCCATGAGGATATTGAAACTGCGAGAGACGTAATCGAAGAAAGATGTATGTTGCTCTTTGACGGAGTGCCCGGTGAGACAAGAAAAGGACTTTTGGACGGAACGACGATCTTTGAAAGGGTTTTGCCGGGACCAGATCGTATGTATCCCGACACCGACTCTGCACCGATACCTATTGAAAATTCTTACATCGAAAAAATCGAAAACTCTCTCCCGATCTCCATTGAAGACAGGTTCTCCCAGATGAAATCCTGGGATATCCCCGACGACGTCAATGTTTATCTGATGAAAAAAAACCTTCTGCCCGTCTTGGAAGAATTGCATACCAATTTCGAAATAGATCAAAAATTTCTTTCATGCCTATTCGGGCATTACATTAAAAACCTCGAAGGCAGATACAAAAAGAATTTTCCATACACAAAATTACCGGTCGTATTCCAATACATGAAATCTCAATCAATAGTTTTCGAAAAAATCAAAGATGTCTCAAAAATACTAATTGAGAATCCAAACATGGAGCCCGAGTCTCTTTTTTCAACGGCGGGATTCGTCAAAAAAGACAAAAAAGAAATAATTGCCATGATTCCGGAGCTGAAAAAAAACTTTTCTAAAATCAGAAAATCCAAAAACGACGGCGCAGAAAAAAGATGGCTCATGGGAAGATTAAAAGACCTTTCCACCGGCAACATACCCCTTAAAGAGCTTGAAGCGGAGATAGACTAATGCTTGAAATCTACAAGGGCTACCGGGGAATTTCTCTTGATGTTTTGAAAAAATTCAACGCGCCTGTATGGACGGATGTAATCATAAAAACCAAAAGAGGCGAATTCAGAGGTATTATCCTTCCGAGATCCGTAAACGACGACGACCGGCACATAGTCCTGAAAATACCCAACGGATACAACATCGGCATATCGGCTGACATAATAACCGAAATCGAAAACGTAGGATACAAAGAAGCCCATTACAAAATTCCCGAAAAAGAATTTTTCTTCTCCGCGAACAAACCCCAGATCAAACTTTTCGGAACCGGCGGAACCATAGCTTCGAGACTCGACTACAGGACAGGCGCTGTCATACCTGCATTTTCACCGGGAGAACTTTACGGCGCGGTTCCGGAATTAGCAGACATCTGCAATCTCTCCACGGAAAAGCTTTTCGCCGTTTTCAGCGAGAACATGGGTCCACAGCAATACAAGACACTCGCCGTCGCTATAGGCGAAGAGATAAAAAAAGGCACCAAGGGAATAGTCATAGGACACGGAACAGACACAATGCACCACACAGCGGCGGCTCTTTCCTTCATGATCCAAAATTCACCTATACCGATAGTCATGGTCGGATCTCAAAGATCATCCGACCGGCCGTCTTCCGATGCAGCGCTCAATTTAATACACGCCGTGAAAACAGCAGCGGAATCAGACATAGCTGAAGTAATGGTGTGCATGTTCGGTCCGACTTCCGATAAATTCGGTCTTCTGCACAGCGGAACAAGGGTCAGGAAGATGCATTCCTCGTACAGGTCAACTTTCCGCACTGTAGGCGATATACCGATAGCTATGGTCGACAGGGAAAAAATCACACCTATCAGAAAGAAATACAAAAAGAGGAGAACTGACAGAAACGTCGGAATTTTTCCTTATTTTGAAGAAAAAGTCGCTATGATCTACTACTACCCCAACATGGCTCCCGATATGATAGATTCGCTGGTCGAAAACGGCTACAGAGGAATAATAATTATTGGAACCGGCCTTGGACACGTAAACAAACCTCTATATCCCGCTATAGAGAGGGCGGCCAAAAAGAATGTCCTGATGTTCATGACTGTCCAGACCTTATGGGGTTATACCCACATGTTCGTCTACGACACAGGCAGGGATCTTATGAGCCTTGGGGTTATACCGGCTGAGAACATGCTCCCCGAAGTTGCTTACATAAAATTAGGCTGGGCTCTCGGGCAATCAGATGACCCTGATGAAGTCAAGAAAATCATGCTCTCTCCTGTTTGCGATGAAATCACCGAAAGAGAACCTTATAACGGATACCTCATATTCCAGGGAGGAATACCCGAGGTGGAAGATTTTCTGGGCAAGATTCATAAATAGCCTAAATGTCAAATTACCCCTATTACACAGACGTCGATCAGATCTATCATTGTGATTGGACTGCCCAAAAGTATCTGCGTTTTAGTCTTATGAAAGAGGTTTTGGGCGAACTCTTTCCCCAAAACCACCGTTCAAAATTCATTCAAATAGCAGGAACAAGCGGTAAAGGATCGGTGTGCCGTTTTCTCGAAGCGGCTTTTTCTGTTGAATACAAAACAGGCGCATTCGTCAATCCTCATCTTTTCGACTTCAGAGAAAGATTTTCTGTAAACGGAAAAATCGTCGATCAGAACGAAATTTTGGATATTTGGGAGAATACACTTTTGCCACTGAGCGTTAAAATGCTTTCAAAAAAACGCTTGGCATTGTCCTACAGCGAGGTCTGCGTCCTTTTTGCGCTTTTGATTTTTCAAAAACATGAAGTCGACTGGGCATTTATGGAGACAGGTTGCGGCGGCAGATACGAAAGGCTGACCGCATTGAAAGCCGAAGCGGCCGTGATCACATCCGTTGGATACGACCATCCGCTGAGCCTCGGAGAAGAAAAATGGCAGAGAGCATGCGACAAAGCCGGAATAATCAGAACTGGAAAACCTCTTTTCACCGCTGAGCCAGACGACGAAATCGTCCGAATCTTTGCACAATTCTGCGAAAAACAAAATGCGGATTTGATTAGGTTGAAAGAAAAAAGTGTCGAAGAAGTCCGGAATTTCCATTTAGGTGAAGGTAAAAACTTCCTGATTTTCAACCAGGAACATCAAATCAAAAACGCCGCTCTCGCCCTTGAGATCTTCAGATTTTTCAAAGGCAAGGGAGACATACGCAAAGCCCTGAAAAAAATGGGAGAAGTCGTTTTTTTGGGGAGGTTTGAAGAAATTGCCCCGGGCGTTTTCATCGACATCGCTCACAATGAAGATAAAATTCATGCGCTGTTTGAACATCTCCAAAAGAATTTTTTTGAAAAAAAAATCATTTTAGTCGTAGCTCTCTCGAATCTCAGGTCTCCAGATAAGATTTTCAAAAACATCTCTTCCATAGCCGAAAGAATAATCGTGACCCGCGCTTCATACAGTTCGGTCGAACCCGAGGATATCGCCAAATCCCTTCAACTATCGTCCGCGGTTCCTGTCGAAATAATCGAAAATCCCAGAGAGGCTTACGAAAAGGCCGTCTCTTTGAAAACCGACAATTCCATAGTCGTGCTGACCGGCTCAAACTATATGATAGACCAAGCTATCAACCCAGACAGACACCTGTCCCATCTCAATCTCACATACGGGTGGAGATACAAGCATTAGTGGAATTCAGTAATAAACATCCATACGGTTTTTGCCCTTGTACTTGGCTCTGTAAAGAGCTTTGTCTGATTGTCTGAGCAAATCGGAAAAATTTTCGCAACCCTTTTGAACTTCTGCAATGCCGATGCTGTTCGTTATTTTTATGCTCCTCCCGTCCACTTCAATTTCCTTGTCCTGAAACTCTTTGAGTATTTTTTTGCTCAACTCGACCGCTCCCTGGAGGTCGGTTCTCGGCAATAGGATCATGAACTCATCTCCTCCGTATCTGGCTAAAACATCGAAATTCCGGATTATTGATTTTAAAATTCTCGCGGTTTTTTTTATAATTTGGTCTCCTACCAAGTGTCCGTAAACATCGTTGACTTTTTTAAAATCATCTATGTCAATCAACAAAAGAGAAAGAGGCTCCGAAAACCTCGTCGCTTTGAAGTATTCTTTGTCGGCTATTGTGAAAAATAACCTTCTGTTGAAAAGATCCGTCAACTCGTCAGTCATTGAAAGGTAGTGAAGCTGGCTGAATATTTTAGAATTCTCGATCGAGATTGCCGCCTGATTCGTGATTTGCGTCAGAATTTCAACTTGTCTCTCGTCGTAATGAGATTCTTCCTCATGGTGCAGGGTCAGTAAACCGAGAACGTTTTCTCTTCTCACAATAGGCATGCAAATGGCTGATTTGAAATTCGAATTGTCGTCGTCAATTTTTATCCACCTCTTGTCTTTATCAGTGTTTTTTATCAAGGCGGCTGTTTTGTTCTGATAAACCCAACCCGCCAATCCATTTTGCATTATCTTTTCAACAACAGCGGTTTGCTTTTTTTTGGATCCGTATTCTCGTGAAAGGATTTTCTTTATGACGTTACCCCCGGAATCGGTCAAAAAAATGGTTCCGGACACAGAATCGGTGATTTTGACGGTGAGTTGCAAGATTTGCTCAATTACGACGTCTATGTCGAGGGAAGAATTAAAAATTCCCGACGTCTCGTAGAGAAACCTCAGTTGAAGCGCGTTTTCTCGAAGTTTTTTAAACGAATCGGTTTTTGAAACAGCCTGTAAAAGCCGGGGTATCAATTCTTCAGAGACTTTTTTCTTTTCGACATAGTCGTCAGCTCCGGCCTTGAAAGCTTCTTCGATTTTCAGGTTTCTGGGGTTGGCAATGACTACCAGAGCCGGATCTGCGTGATTTTCAGAATTTTTAATAGAATCAATTATCTTTGAAATCTCCATTTCGGAAGAATATATTACAATGAAAGCAGAAAAATCTTCGGGTTTAATTTCAGTTCCTTCTTTTAAAAAATTTTCTGTTTCAAAAAATTCTACCCCTTCCCCGTTCAATATACCGACGACCTTTTCGTGTACGGGGTCTTTTACTCCGCACAAAACTATCTTCAAATTTTTTGGGGAGATTCTTTTCGTTCGAACGTCTTGGCGCATCATAAAAAACCTTATTTTTAGTTAATTTTACTATATAATTTCTCTGAATTCACCATCTTTGTATTGAACAGAACGTGAAGAAAATTCTTATTATAGACGGATACAACATCCTGGGTAGAAACCCTGACAGCCTTTTCGGAGAAGAGGAACGTGAAAATCTGATGTCCAAGGTCAGAGCTTTGACCTCCGGATCAAATTTTTATACTTTCGTTGTCTTCGACGGCAGCGGAAAAACATCATCGAGAGAAAAAAGACCGGGGGTTGAAATCATGTTTTCCAGCTCGGAAGACTCGGCGGACGAACTTATAGTCAATTTGGTTGAAAAAAGCGCTACAGCAGGTCAAAGGGTATTTGTCGTCACAGCCGACAGGGAGCTCTCTTTTAGATGCAAAAAGTTTGGCGCTCTTGTTTTCAAAGACGCCTCTTTAGCGGTGAAAAAAAAGAAGAAACCTCTCAAGAAAGATGATAAAATCAGTCCGTCTGAAAGTGTGGATTACTGGTTGAAACTCTTCAACAAAGGAGATGCAGATGAAGTATGAAATTCTCTACCAGCCCAGCTATTCCGTGGCTAAAGTTTTTTTGGACAAAGACGAATCTCTGACAGGCGAAGCCGGAGCTATGGTCGCAATGACTCCGAACATAGAATTAAAATCCGAGATGGGTGGCGGAAAATCGGGTTTCGGCGGTTTTATGAAAGCCGCCGCGAGATCTTTTGTCGGAGAAAGTTTTTTTCAAGCTAAATACACAGCTCTTAATTCACCCGGAGAGATAATTCTCGCCCCTTCAGGAGTAGGCGACGTAACAGTAATTGAACTTCAAAATCAATCCTACATGGTCCAATCCGGATCTTACCTCGCCTCTTCTTCCTCTCTGATAATCGACACCAAGTTCACCGGAGGAAAAAGCTTCTTTTCCAGAGAAGGCCTTTTCATGATAAAAGTGACAGGGACAGGGACGCTTTTTGTATCGAGTTTCGGAGCGATACACCAAGTCGAAATACCTTCGGGACAAGAATACATCGTCGACAACGGGCACATTGTAGCTTTCGACGCCACGGTTCAATACAAAATCGAAAAAGCCGCCAAGGGTTTCATATCTTCCGTCACTTCCGGCGAAGGTTTCGTGTGCAGATATCAAGGCCCCGGCAAAATTTATCTGCAGACAAGGCAAGTGGAAGGCTTGGCTAATCTGATAATACCTTACGTGCCTAAAAAATGACGCTTCCTTCGTCGAGAGAAGAAATACTCTGGACGTATAAAACAGGTTACGATGTTCTTCTTTTGACGGGCGACGCTTACGTCGACCACCCTTCATTCGGAGTCTCGCTTATTGCGAGACTCCTTCAGCATCATGGATACAAGACCGCCGTTTGTTCCCAGCCAACAAAAGAAACATTAAAGAAAATTCCAAAACCTGATCTTTTTGTCGGCATAACCGCCGGAAATCTCGATTCGATAGTATCTAATTACACGGGCAACAGAAAAATCAGAAATGACGACAAATTCTCTTCGTTCGGAAGAGCTTTCAGAAACGACGGCACGAAGAGAAGACCGGACAGAGCGAGCATAGTATATTCTAACTGGGCTAAAGAATTATACAAAAATACACCTATTGTTCTCGGGGGAGTTGAATCTTCTCTGAGAAGAATAGCCCACTACGATTATTTCAGCGACAACATAAGAAAATCGGCTATTGCCGATTCTAAAGCGGATTTTCTTGTTTTCGGAATGGGAGAGACCCAAATTCTTGAGATAGCCGAAAGGATAAGATCAAACCCTGAAAATTTTGACAAGAAGGGTATACCAGGGACATGCTACCTATCTGGCGAACCCGATGGTCTGGAAATACCGTCTTTCGAAAACGTCAAAAATGATCCAGCGGCTTTTCTCGAATCGCAGATCGCTGTCAACGCAAATTCCCATCCTGTCTTCGGAAAATTATTTTCTCAAAAACAGGATACTCGTTATGTCGTATGCAATCCGCCCGCAATGCCCGTGAAAAGCGCTTTTTTGGATCTTGTCTATTCGTTGCCTTATTCGAGAAAAGCCCATGTATCATCTCGAAGGGTTCCCGCCCTCGAAATGATAGCTAATTCAATAACTTCGCATAGGGGTTGCGCAGGTTCCTGCTCGTTTTGTTCGATTAAACTGCATCAGGGCAAAACAATCGTCTCCAGATCCGAAGATTCCATAATGGATGAATTGGATGCTATAACACGAAATACTTTCTTCAGAGGGCACATAACCGACGTTGGAGGCCCCAGCGCAGACATGTACGGGAGCTATTGCTCTAAATATCCCGGGAGCGGATGCAACGACAGAGAGTGCCTCTATCCTGAAAAGTGCCCATTTTTCAAGACAGATCCCGAAAAGTATTTAGGTCTTCTCGACAAAATCGCGAGCAAGAAAGGCGTCAAGAAAGTCAGTATCGGTTCCGGCCTAAGACTCGACATAATTCTCGTGGAAGACAGATATCTCAAAAAAATATTACTGAACTACACAAGCGGAATTCTAAAGGTCGCACCGGAGCACATAAGCCCGTCGGTGTTGAAGATCATCAGGAAATACAGACCTCATGAATTTGAAGATTTTATACAAAGGTTCCACGCGGCAAAAGTTCAATTCGGTTCGAGAGTCGAGTTGGTGCCGTATTTTATACTTTCACACCCGGGGGAAGGAGAAAAAGAGTTTAAAGAGCTGCTCGATTTCTCAAAAAAAAGCATGGTATTCAACAGGTCTTTTCAGGATTTCACCCCAACGCCAATGACAGACTCTACCTGCGCCTACTACACCGGCATTGACGCAGCGACAAAAAAACCGGTTGTAACAGTTAAAAAACAGAGCGAGAGGCACAAAAGAAGAGAAAATTTCGCTGGTGGAGCTTCAAAGAAATTTCATGAACTCTAAAGTATTACCCGCCGGATCTACGCCGTAGAAATGGTAAACTCCGTGCTTTTCATTTTTTTGTGGATCTGTCATCGCGAAACCGGCTTTTTTGATCTTTTCATGCCATTCATCGACATTCTCCACGCAAAACGAAACCATGCACCCGAGAGAAGAAGTATTTTCTCCATGAGCTCTGCAGTAGCCGATCCCGGCATTTTTTGACTCGTTTAAAAAGATTTCGCAGTTATCGCTTTTTCTAAAAGATGTAAAACCCAGTGTGTCGACTGCGAATTCAGAGCATTTTTCGAATTCATCAACTTTGAAGTATACTATCATTTTGTCCGTTTTCATCGGACTTGTTCCTTTGAATCTGATTTTGAGATCTTAACCCGTAGAAAACACTCACCAAGGCGCCAGCGACGAGAAGAGACCATTCAAAAACTCTCAAAGAACCCCACAAAGGTATCGGAGGAGCGCTTTCGAGCCCTTGGCGAATGGCTGCTCTCTGGGCTGATACATCAGCGATCACGTGAAAAATATAAACCGCGAAAGCTGAAAAAAAACCCAGAAATATGTAGAACCCAGATAAAATTTTGTTCTTGTCGGGAGACCTTTCGCCTTTCAGCTTCGACCACCTGATGAAGCCCCAGACAGTGCCTGCAATCAATATCATAAAATAGACTATTTCTCTCCAGGTTACAACTTTTCCTAACCACCACATCAGAATCCTCCTTGTTTCCATCCTCTAATTCCGATCAGAGGAACAAATACGCATCCAAATTTCTTCTCAATATCATAACCGTCTTTTTTCTTGACAACAACCAACAGTTCTTGAAAATTCAAAGATCCAACAGGAATAACCAAACGTCCGCCCACGGCAAGTTGTCCGACAAGAGTTTCTGGGACTTCAGGACAGCCTGCCGTCACTATTATGCCTTCAAAGGGAGCCATCTCCGGCCAGCCCACTGAACCGTCTCCAACTCTGACGTTGATATTTTTATAACCCAATTCGTCAAATTTTTCTTTGGCGTCTTTAGCCAGTTCAGGAATCCGCTCAATTGTATAAACTCTCTCGACTATTTCCGCAAGAACGGCGGCTTGGTAACCGCAACCAGTACCAATTTCAAGAAAAGTGCCCCCCGGTCGCGGTTCAGCCAGTTCTGTCATTTTAGCCACCATGTACGGCTGCGAAATAGTCTGGTTTTCTCCTATCGGCAGAGGTGAGTCATCGTATGCCCTGGACCTGAATTCTTCCGGCACGAAAAGATGCCTCGGAACAGACAACATCGCTTTTAAAACCAAGGGATTTTTAACTGGGTCTTCTTTTTTTTGGATAATCTTCACCATCATCTCCCTGGAAAGTCTCATCCCCCCTCGCCTTCCAACACTCCGACAATACTCTGGGCGAGATCGGAATCAAACAGGTTTTTTATCTTATAAGGAGACAGAGAAGGGTACCCTTTTTCAACAGCGGCTATGTCGGTTCCCTCTATTACATCCCATAGAGGTTTATCACCAGAAAGCCAATAATAAACCCTCCCCAAAGGGTCCTGCCTCGGTTCAATTTCTCTGTCGTATTTCCTGTGGCCCATCAAAGTTATCTTAACCGAGCATGAAACCGGATTTTTCGGAACGTTTAAATTCCAGAGTCCTCCCAATTTGAGCACTACAGGAAGGATTTTTGCGGCGATTTCACCGGTTTTCAAAAAAGTTGAAAACTCTTTTGAGTATTCTTGAGAAACAGCCAATGACGGCAAATCAGAAAGCGAAGCCTCGGCCGCGGCGGCAAAAGTACCTGAATACAAAATATCTTCTCCGATGTTGTATCCTTGGTTTATTCCCGAAACCACTAAATCGGGTTTTGGACAAAATCCGCCTCTGAGCGCGAGGACAACACAATCGGTTGGCGTCCCTGAAACGGAATAAACCCTTTCTTTTAAATTCTTCACGATCACGGGTTTTCTAAGTGATATGCCATGGCTTGAAGCGCTCTGTTCCTCTGCCGGAGCCACTACATAAACTTCCCCCAGGTCTGAAAGGTTTTGCTCCAGCGCTTGCAAACCCATAGCGTTTATGCCGTCGTCGTTGGTTATTAAAATTTTCACTTCATGATTCCGATAAAAACATAAAAATCAGTTTTATGAACCTCAGGGTATCCACAAAAGGGTTTATGTGGCTTTTTTCACCTGCGTAAAGAGTCTGAACCGAAACTTCCCTTATTTCCGATCGCATTTTCGCGGCACGTATTATCATCTCCGTCTCAGTTTGAAACCTCTTGGTCTTAAGATGCATTTTTCGGAAAATTTCAGAAGAAAGATACCTGAAGCCGCATTGAGAATCTCTTATCCTTTGTTTAGAGAGAATAGAACAGACAAGTGATGTCGTCCTGTTTGAAATTATTCTCGGCAGGGGCATGTTCAGAACAGTGAATTTCCTCACCCCTACTATCACGCAGTTAAAACCTAATTCTAACGATTCTATGAATCCCTTCAAATCAGACGGGGAATGCTGGCCGTCACCATCCATGAGGAAAGCTCCTTTGAAAGAATTCTTCACTGCCCAGTCCATTCCTTTTATGATCGCGGCTCCTTTACCACTGTTCTTATCGATCCTCAAGACCCACGCGCCTTTTTCCTTCGCCTTTTCAGCTGTCTTGTCAGAAGAGGCGTCATCGACAACACAGACTTTTAAACCGTAATTTCCCCTTATATTTTCTACCAATTCTCCTATCGACTTCTCTTCGTTGAAAGCAGGGATGACTACAGCGACTTCATTTAAAAAATCGCCTGTAGAAATGCCATTGCTCCGGGAAATTTCCTGCGTAGTTTTCGTACAATTTGACATATTTTTTCAACAGTTTCCTTTTTGCAAAATCTGCACTCTCATCATTGCCTGTTTCATAAGGGCCGTGTATATAAACTATATATTTACCATTTCCAGTTTTCAAAGCAAAAGGAAAAACCGCGTATCTGTAGAATTTTTGGGCTAGTTTAAAAGAAGACTGCGAAAAAACCGAAACACCTCCGAAAATTTCAATTTCAACTTTTCTGCCATAATCACTCCTGTCCGCCAGGACCGCGAGTATATGAGGATCTTGATTTTTTTTCAGGAACGAATAAATTCTGCCGGCGCAAATGCTCCCAACACCTCTTTCTTCTCGCTTTCTCATGAATAGCTCTGAATCGCCCTCAAAATAATGTTCGGCGGCTATTACGTAAAGGGGATGGCCAAAAACAGTTCCAAAAGAGCCCAGAAGCTCCCAGTTTCCGATATGCCCGCTTAAAGCGATTATACTTTCTCCTCCATCGAGCAATTTTCTGATTGAATCGACGTCTCCTTCGATTCCTTCGACCATCTCTTCAGCTTTTCTGCCGGAGCGCCCTAAAAATTCGATTAGATTCAGCGCGAAAAGGTTGAAATTTTTTTCGGCTATGAGTTTGTAATTATTTTGATTTACACCTCCGTAGGAGATGGCGATTGACAGGTTTTTCAAAAGGGCTGAATGGTTTCTTTTCAGAATGATTCGAGCGATTTTTGAAGATGATTGGGCTAATTTCAGATAGCTGTTTTCGTTAAAGGTTTCAATAATTCTTTCCAAAAATACGTAGACAGAAAACTTGTTCAAAAACAAACGCCCCTTTGTTTATAAATTGAGATTGACACGAAATTATTTTTCCTTAACATCACTGAAAACTCAATTAAGTATATGATAAAAGAAAAGACCAAATCAAATTCTTCCTTTGTAAAAATTTCCTTTACCGAAGGAGCTTTCGCCCAGGTCTTCTCCTCTATCGCTGCTCCAGGCAGCATTTTCATCACAAAATTTGCCATCATGATTGGCGCCGGACCCCTATATTTCGGTCTTCTGACTGCTATAGGCCAGCTATCCCAGCTATTCCAACCCCTGGGTTTCCTGATAACAAGAAAGCAGACCTACAGAAAAAAAATTCTCGTAAACCTCCTCTTGTACAGCAGGTTTTTGACCTTGTTCTTCGGGTTCTTGCCGTTTTTGTTCAAAGACGATTTGTCAAAAATATTATTCGCTTTTCTTTTTTTCACCGTAACGGCGGTTCAAGCTACGGCTGGAAACATTTGGATATCATGGATCGCTGATTTTGTTCCTGAGAGAGTGAGAGGCAGGTTTTTTTCAAAAAGAACACAATTTTTGATGCTCACCGCGCTCATGACCGGTTTCGTCTTCAGCTTCATTTTTGACCTATTCGAATCTCAGGGCAAGCTCTATGAATTCATACGTCAATCTGGTTCAACGTTTTCCAGTCTTTTCACAAAAAATAACACTATCTACGCTTTCGCCGCGGCATTTTCCGTAGCCGCCATATCAGGGGTTTTAAGCGCGATAATACTCTCAAGACAAAAGGAAAGACCCAGGAAACCTTCCGAAGAAAATTTCAAGGACAGCGTCTATTCCCCTTTTCGAGACGTGAATTTCATCAAACTGCTGATTTTTGCCACCTGGTTTACGTTAGCCGTGGGGGTCGGATCTCCTTTTTGGGCGCCCTTCATGATTCAAAAGTTGAAAATGAACCTTTTTTTGATACAGGTTTACGGCACTGTCAGTGTCGTTTCTTCGATAATATCTCTCAGGTATTGGGGCAGTTTCATAGACCGGTTCGGAAACAAAACGACAATGAGAATGACGATTGTTCTAGGCGGTTTGAACCCTATGCTGTGGATTTTTCTGAAAGAAAGCAATTTTTGGCTTGTCTATATTGAAGCTATATCTTCGGGTATAATGTGGTCAGCGACGAATATTATTTTCACGAACTTCGTCCTATCCATAGCTCCCAAAGACAGAACCCAAGTATATTCAGGGTTTTTCGGAGCTTTCACGGCTCTCGGAATAGTAGTGAGTTCTCTGTTGTCTGGGATTTTCATGCCCCCTGCTTTCAAATCCTCTCATTTTTACCTTGAACCCGAGCAAATTCTTTTCGCCCTGACCGGAATCTTGCGACTGACGTCGGAAATCCCTCTTTCTTGGGTACATGAGACTAAATCAAGACCTCTGGGCTTTGCCCTGATGTACATGATGACTTCTGTCAAGATGAGGATAATCAACAGAGCTCTTCTACTGCGGGGTATTGTCGTAAAGAAATAGTGTTTAATCGAATATACCCCCTCACCGGACTTATATATTATAAGAGCAGTCGCATATTAAATTGCGGCAAGAAGCAAATCCAAAAACTTGCCCAAAGCCATGAGTACTGCTTCTGACATTGCTTGCCGGCATAGATTGACTTCATTTGATAAATGGATGAAAGTCTATTAGATTAGATATTTTCCGTTCAACCCCGACCACGACTCTTCACGGGGAACTAAACGTGGTAAACATGGAATCAAACTCATCATGAAAAATATTCTTGACAAAATGGTTTTTTTAATAAATCATCTTTCATCTTTTAGCGGTGAGGTGCAGATGATTTACTCCGGCGTCATACTCGGCAATTAGCTGTTGCCGCCCCTATCGGGCAGAATTTCCAAAAGAAATAAAAACGATTAACCATGCGTTTTTGCAGAGGGTATGTTTATGTTCACGAAATTAAAACAAATGAACGAAATAATGAAAGGACACCGCCTCCCTTTTTTTTCATCATTGATATGCATGTCGCTTGCGTCTGCGTTTGCTTTTTTGACACCTTTAATTATAAGACACGTAATTGACTTCATACTCGGGGGAAGCGAAGCTCAAATCCCTTTTTTCTTGAAGAAAGTTTTCTTTTTTGACGGCAAAAGCCCTTTAAGCAAAAATCTCTATTTTGCGGGATTTCTGCTCGTCTTTTCGACTCTATTTCAGGGTATTTTCACTCTGCTGAAGGGTGCTCTCTCATCACGCTCTTCGGAAGGAGCGATAAGAGATTTAAGGGAGAGGCTCTACAACCATATTCAGCATTTGCCCTATTCATACCACACCGGGGTGAAAACAGGCGACTTAATCCAGAGGTGTTCTTCCGATGTAGAGACTATTCGAAGATTCTATTCAGTTCAGTTCATCGAAATCGGGAGGGCTCTTGTAATGCTGTGCCTTGTCTTGCCCATCATGGTCAACCTCAACCGAGTCATGACTTTTTACTCGATGGCTATAATACCGGTTATTTTCGGTTTTGCCGTTTTTTTCTTTTTGAAAGTGAAAAAAGCCTTCAAAATATCGGACGAAGCAGAAGGGGCGCTTTCCGCTACGCTGCAGGAAAATTTAACCGGAATAAGAATCGTGAGAGCTTTCGCCAGACAGGATTTTGAAATAAGCAAGTTTGACAGAAAAAACCTCGAATTCAGGGATTTGACCTACAAACTGATACAACTCTTGTCATTCTACTGGTCCGCTTCAGATTTTCTGTGTATGGCTCAAATAGCATTGATAACTGTCATAGGATCTAAAATGGCGCTATCCCACGAGCTTTCTATTGGGACTCTCGTTGTTTTCGTGACCTACGAAGGCCTTCTCCTCTGGCCTATAAGGCAGATGGGAAGAATTATCACGGATATGGGAAAAACTTTCGTCTCTGTAGAAAGGGTGAATGAAATACTTGGGGTTAACACAGAATACCCTATATCCAGAGACAACAGGGTCATCCCGGACAAAGAACTTGCCTCTGATTTTGAAATAAAAGGAGACATTGAACTCAAGGGAGTCTGGCACTATTTTCATGAATCCGAAGAACCGTCTCTTAAAAATGTGTCTATGAAAATCAGAAAAGGTCAGACCGTAGCGCTTATGGGTCCTACCGGTTCCGGGAAGACATCTCTTGTCAGCCTTCTTCCGAGGCTGCACGAATACTCAAGCGGATCCATACTCGTAGACGGAAGAGAACTGAAAACGATTGACTATCACCACATTCGCAAAAACATCGGAATCGTTCTACAGGAACCTTTTTTGTTCTCAAAAACAATCAAAGAAAATTTGAAAATGGGAAAGAAAAAATCATCAGAAGAGGAATTGCGCAACGCTTCCGAACTTTCCGCTGTCCACGACGTGATTATGTCGTTCGAAAAGGGATATGAAACAATTGTAGGAGAAAGAGGAGTCACGCTTTCTGGCGGACAAAAACAGAGAATAGCCATCTCGAGGACACTGCTAGGCGATCCTCCCGTTCTGATTTTTGACGACTCTTTCAGCTCTCTTGATTCAGAGACGGACCAGAAGATCAGAGCCGCTCTCAAAAGCAGAAAAGGCAGGAGGACAACCATCATAATATCCCACAGGATATCCTCCATTTCTGGAGCGGACAAAATTTTCGTTCTTGAAAACGGCGAAATCAAACAAGAGGGGACGCACGAGGAATTAATCGAAGAGCAAGGGCTCTATAAAAGAGTGTGGGATATTCAGTCTCAATTCGAAAAAGACGTCACACTCAAAACGCCTTCCAAAGAGAAGGAGGTGGCATATGAATGAATATTATTTCCAAGAAGAAGAATTCACAAAAGGCCTGAGTCCCGCCCTCTGGAAGAAGATACTTGCATTTGCCAGACCATACGCAAAATTCGTGGCTCTTCTCTTCGTAGTGATGATATCCGTAGCCGTCATCGACGCCGCGTTTCCCTTGATGACCAAGTACGCGATAGACAAACTGGTGATTGAGAAGGACCACGCTTTCTTGGCGCCTTTTGTAATGACCTATGTTTTTCTGGTGATCTTTCAGAGCGTCAACGTATTTCTGCTGATTTCTGTCGCAGGGAAAATTGACATGTGGATGTGTTACGACATCAGAAAAAGCGCTTTTGAAAAGATTCAGACACTTTCATTTTCGTATTTCGACAAAACTCCCGTGGGTTGGATTATAGCGAGAATGACTTCGGATATTGAAAGAATAGCCGACACTTTCGCCTGGGGTTTTGTCGATCTCATCTGGGGCTTTACAATGATGTCGGCAATAAGCATTATAATGCTCTTCTTGAACTGGAAAATCGCTCTTTTCGTTTTCGTCACAATACCCGCTCTCGTTATTATCAGTTTGAAATTTCAAAGATTGATACTTAAAAGCTACAGATCGGTAAGAAAAACAAATTCTCGGATTACAGGAGCATACAACGAAGGCATAACAGGCGCCAAGACGACAAAAACTCTCGTGAGAGAATCGGAAAACCTGGAAGAATTCCGCTTTTTGACAAAAAAGATGTTCAGAGCTTCATTTTCGGCGGCTCTTCGTTCGTCTTTGTACCTTCCTCTCGTCCTTCTGATTTCGAGCGTTGGAACCGCCATAGCGGTAATATACGGAGGGAAATCCGTCACTGTTGGATTGATAACATACGGAACGTTAGTAGCATTCATTTCATATTCGATAAGGTTTTTCGAACCTGTACAGGATCTGGCGAGAATTTTTTCTGAGTTTCAGAACGCTCAGGCGTCTGCGGAAAGAGTGTTTTCACTTCTCGGCGTCAAACCTGAAATTTTCGATACACAGGAAGTCCTCCTCAAAGAAGCCTCGACCTCTGGGAATTCTGATTCCGTTGAAGGCGATATCAGGTTTCAAGATGTTAGTTTCGGTTACGGGCCGGGATCCTGGGTTCTGGAAAATTTCAACTTTCATGTAAAAAAGGGCGAAAGCGTCGCTCTGGTAGGAGAAACAGGGTCTGGAAAGACGACCATTGCCAGTCTTGTCTGCAGGTTTTACGAACCCATTTCAGGTAAAATCCTGATTGACGGAAAGGACTACAAGGAAATGTCTCTGCACAAGCTTCAGTCGAGCATAGGTATCATGCTTCAGACTCCGCATCTTTTCAGCGGGACAATATCTAATAACATCAGATACGGCAAGCTAAACGCCGAGGATGATGAGGTGATAAGAGCCGCTGAAGCTGTCTTTGCCGACAAATTCATACTGAAAATGGATAAAGGCTTCGAATCGGAAGTCGGTGAAGGCGGAGGTTTTCTATCTGTAGGACAGAAACAACTCATATCGCTTGCCAGAGCGGTGCTGAGCGATCCCAAAATACTCATTCTCGATGAAGCGACGTCATCCGTCGACACTGAAACCGAAAAATTGATACAGATAGGCATCAAAAAACTCATGAAAGGCAGAACGAGTATTGTAATCGCCCATAGACTCTCAACCATTACATCAGTCGACAGAATTATTCTGTTGGATCACGGGAAAATAACCGAGCAAGGATCCCACAAAGAGTTGATAAAAAAAGGCGGAAGGTATTTCAAGTTGTACAAAAACCAATTTATCCACGAAAAGGAAATTGAATACCTGGGCGCGTAAAATTTTCCGACCGCTTCATCCAGAAGCGGTCGGGCTTTCATTATTAAAGAGGTGTAATGCTCTCTATGAATTCTTCGACTTCATCTTCGTGTAATTCGATTTCTTCTTCGTCGGCAAAACCCAGCATTATGAGTCCCTTTTCATCGCACAATTCAAATATGAAATAAGCCACGAGTATTTCACCGCCAGATACAGATCCTTCTCCGTACAAAGCTCTCATTCCGTTTAGGGTCTCCTCTTCAGGTTCATCCAAATCGATTTCTCCTATTGATGCTTCTAAGTCTAAAATCATATCATCGAAATCTTCGACAAATGTCTCCTTGGTCGTCGGAGAAAATAATATGAACAGAATTTCGTCAGAGGTCCAGACCCACAGATCTTCACCTGCGTATTCTGCTTTCCAGTTGTCGAAGAGGTAAAAAGAAACGCCTAATTCTGGATATTCAACAACCTCGGCGGAGGAAAACGACGCGGTAAAAACCAAGATCAAAAAAGATAAAACAGCGTGCTTCATCTCAACTCCTTTAAATTTAAGGTCAAAATTCACGACGATATCAAAATCAATTCACAAGATGATTTGGAAAACAAATCCGTTAGAACGTAAAAAACCCTGTCGAGTCTTTTTTGCTCGTCGGATTTGATTTCTACCTCGAAGCAAGGCTCAAAATAGTCTGAATTTGAACGGGCAGTCACAATCAAATCGGGAACCAAAAACAAATGGATTATCCTTTTATCCGGATTTTTTGAACAGTAATTTGCCACGGCGCTGTAAGAGCCGTCTTTGATGAAACAAAATTTAAAAAATTGCCCTTCGACTGTCTCTCCCATTGGAAGATGAGATTCTTCGGCAAATCTTCCAAGCGCTTTTTGAAACAATTCTTCAATTTTTTCGATTCCGTTGGGATTTGAAAAAATCAGCTTTTCGTAACACTTGGTGTTTAAACCAACACATTCATCTATATGTTTTTTAATTTTATTTTCCGTTGTTTTCATATCATCCGGCAAAAAATACCTCCCGCGATCAGAAATCTACAACCTCGCGGAATCTATCGAGAAGATTTCTGATATCAAGTTTCTGCGGACATTTGCTTTCACACACGCCGCATTTGACGCATTGACCTGCTTTCGAGTTATCAGGCATAAAACGATACCTTATCTTTGTGTTTTGCCTGTTTCTATACATCAAAAAATCCGTGAAGAGAGATAAATTGGCCGGTATGTCGACCCCAGACGGGCAAGGCATGCAGTAAGAACAGCCACTGCAGTCGAATTCTTTCAAAGCATGGTAAGCCCTTTTTACTTCCTCGAAAACACCGAGTTCTTCATCTGTCAAAGCAAAGGATTTTGAAATCTCCGCTGCCTGTGAATTCTCCCTGACTTGATCGACCGTGTTCATGCCGCTCAGCACTATGGAGACTTCTTTTTTGTTCCAGAGCCACAAAAGGCCCCATTGCGCGGGTGATTTCCCGGATTGGGACCAAAATTTTTGGACCTCCGGCGGCTGAACCGCCAAATTGCCTCCCAGAAGTGGCTCCATAACGATTACGGGTATTTTTTTTGAACCCGCGAGTTTTAAACCCCTTGTCCCTGCCTGAAAACTTTCATTCATGTAGTTGTACTGTATTTGACAAAAATCCCATTCGTCGTGACTGAATATAATTTCTTCAAAAACATTGTATTCATCATGAAATGAAAATCCAAGAGAACCGATAATTCCCTGGGCTTTGGCTTCAAGCGCTTTTTCTATCAAGGTAAATTTTTGAACCTTTTCCCATGTAGAAGATGAAAGGGCGTGCAGCAGATAGAAATCGATATAACCTGTCTGAAGTTTTTGCAGTTGTTCGCCTAAAAGCCTGTCAAAATCATCTGTCTTTTCTACTTTCCAAACAGGGAGTTTTGTCGCTAAATATATTTTTTTTCTTTGTTCACCCCTGAAAAATTCACCTAAAAAAATCTCGCTTTTACCTCCATGATAAGGATAAGCGGTGTCAAAGTAATTTATTCCGGAATCGAGTGCTTGCGTAAGAACCTTCTCGGCTTCGAGATAATCGATATTATCAATTGAACCCTTAAAAGGAAGCCTCATGCAGCCCATTCCGAGAACAGAAACCATCTTTTCCGAGCCGCAAAATTCGACTTTTCTCAATTTTTCCTTCCCTGGGTTAATTCTGCGAGTTTGTTTTTGAGCGTCTTTATGTTGTAAGGTTTTTGTATGAAACCGTTCACTTCAATTTCATGAAATTCTTTCGACATGTCTTCTTCGCTGTACCCGCTTGAAATCACAACTCTGGCGTCTTTTTTTATCTCCCTGATTCTGAGCAGGCATTCCTTCCCGTCCATTTTCGGCATCGACAGATCTAAAATCACGACCGCTATCGAATCAGGATCAGAAGAGAATACTTCTATTCCTTTTAAACCATCTTCAGCCGTCAAAACTCTGTAGCCGATTGAACTCAACATTTTTTCACAGATGTTTCTAACCATTTTTTCGTCTTCTATCAGCAATACGGTTTTTTTTTCAGAATGGATTTTTTTTTCGGTTTTTTCATCATTCTCTTTCTTGATAACAGGCAGAAAAACCTTGAAGACCGATCCTTTTCCCGGTTCCGAAACCACTTTAATAAAACCTTTATGCGCTTTGACTATTCCGAGAACCGCCGCCAGTCCAAGCCCTCTTCCGACGAATTTCGTTGAAAAAAACGGGTCGAAAATCTTTGAAAGGGTATCCCTGTCCATCCCTGAACCGCTGTCGGAGACTTCTATTGAAATGTAGCTAACACTTTCGTTAATTTCTCCCAAAATTTCGTTTTTGCCGTCTGCGACAATTTTTGGATAAACTTTTGTCCGTATGATAATCAATCCATTTCTGCCTTCGAGGGATTCAAAAGCGTTGGTTATAAGGTTGCCGACCATCTGCCTTAATTTAATTATGTCGCCCCTGATAAATGGTATCCCTTTTTCAAGGTCGTATTTTAACGTCACGTTTTTTGGAACCGAATGCCCGATAATCTGGTTCGATTCCTCTATCAATAGGTTTACATCCGCATACTGAGTTTCGAGTATTCCTTTACCGGAATATGACAGAAGTTTTTTTGTCAGTTCCGAAGCGCTTTTTGAAGCTTGCAGAATTTCCAGGATATGTGATTTAACGTCTGGTGAATTCTTCAGTTTAGCCGACAGGAGGTCGGCATTACCCATTATACCCATTAAAAGATTGTTGAAATCGTGAGCGACTCCGCCTGCGAGAATTCCAAGACTTTCAAGTTTTTGGGATTTGATTATCTCCCTTTCCATTTTTTCTTTGGTTTCTTTGTCTTTTACTTGCTGGGTGACGTCGAAAATAACCTCCAGGACCTGAAATCCTTCGGTGTTTTCATCGTTGACTGCAAATGTTCTATGATCGAACCATCTGTTGACCTTCGGGTCGAAATTCACCTGAATCTGGTTTAAACCCGTCAGAAAAGTTTTTACTACGGGACAATTGTCGCACGTCGAAGATCTTTTCGCGAAGTGCTCATAACAAATTCTGCCCACTGGATCTCCGTAGGGGAATATTTTTTTTATATATTCGTTGATCCAGAGGACATTCATGCTCTTGTCGTAAATTATGATACCTATCTCAAGAGAAGACAAAATCTTATCCATGAGCTCTTTTTCTTGTCTGCTCTTCTCTTGGGAAATCATTTTCTCGGTAATATCCCTCTGTATGCTCCAAATATCGTAAATTTTCTGATCTTTTATTTTGCCTATTATACTGTTGCTGAACACTTTGTTCTTCCCGTACCTGTCCTTTTCGTACGTCGTGACGTCTGACATTCTATAGCCTGATTCGATAAGTCTATGAACCATCTCATTGTTCTCGGGAATATCCAGTGGCAAAAACTCTTTCGCTTTTCTCCCTATCAATTCAGAAGAATTCTCAAAACCGTACATTTTGGCGTAAGCTTCATTGCACTCAGCAAGAAAAGCATTTTCATAAAATAACTCGATTTGTCTTTCAGGAGTCAGGTCGATGGAAACGCCGAATTTTATTTCAAACCTCATGATGCCGTCGCTTGTCTCGTGAAAGAGAAACCTGTATTTTTCTTCGCTCTCGGATAGAGATTTGTTGACCGAGACATAATCAGTGACATTTCTAACCGTCGACAAAACTTTGTTTTTCGACAAATAAATCAGAGTTGCCACGAAGTACCTTTCTTCGCCTTCGATATTCAGCGAATACTCCATCCGATTGTTCTTTTTTGTTTTGAGTGTGTCCCTTATAAGATTCAAAGCCTCTTCAGCGATGTCTTTTTGAAAAATATCTTTTATGTTTTTCCCGACTATTGTATCCATCGGCAACAAAATGTCTTCGGATCTCTTTGAAATCACTTCTCTATAAAATCCCTGCTCGTCAAAAGTGAAAATCAAATCCGGCAGATTTTTGAAAACCGTCTCGTATGTCAGCAATTCTTCGTTGAGATCTTTTTCTTTTTTTCTCAGTGAAAGATTTCTCTTATAAAAATCGACCATGTAGAGCACTCCGAGAAAA
>JAFGON010000020.1 GCA_016926475.1 candidate division WOR-3 bacterium
CCGTTGGCGTCCCAGTTTTTTTCGTAGGGCACTATATCTGAAAAATAGAGGTCCGAAGGCATGTCGGTAGAGATCTGGAAAAACGCGACTTCAGAGTGAATAAACCTTGCCCCCAAATTATCCTGATCTCCGGCCAAAACCAGATATATGAGTCCGTGATTCTGATGGTAATCTCTTACGAAATTTCTGATTCTTTCCATGTTGTCGTAGCCCTGGTAATGGCTGTAAATCCACTGGGCGCTGAAAACTTTTGCAGGGATTCCCTTTTGGTTTTTCCATCGGACAAGTGGCTCAAAATACTGTGCCAGTTCTTCCGGAGCGACAATTACATATTCGATATCGCCGTCTCTCGATTCCTTTTCAAGCGGAGCGTTAAAACCGACTTCCTGCGCGTTGAGGACGAGTCCCGCGACGTCCCAGGAATAGACTTCTATTTGACCTTCGGTAAGAAAAACCGGATAAGACAATCCCTCGGCGTAATCGATGACAAGAGATGCTTTCATGAGAAACTGTAGTTCGCCGGTGACCGGGTTGTAGCGGAAAGGTGTGTAGACGACTCCGGCTATTTGAAATCCCGATTTATTGCCCGTGTTGAAAGAGGTTACAGGATCAGCAGGATAAAAATTGTTTTGACCGTATATCGTATTGTTTTTTATGGTCGGTAAAGGATTGATTCCTATTGGAACATCGGGTTGTCTGGGAAAAATACTGAATATTCCCAGCGACACCCATTCCTGATCGGTCATTTCAACCGAGACAACAGAAGCAGTCAAAGGAATGCTGAATCTTAAAACTTTGCCCGGCAGGTCAGGAGCTCCAGGAGGACAAACCGGGTGTCCGGAATAATTTACAACGTCTCCGCCGGCAAAAGACAACACTTCCGGAAATTCGCTCTGATGGTGAACGGGCCACATTATCTGGCCGGAAAACAATTGCAGAGCTCCCAGTAACAGACCCAGCAAAACCATAATTGCTTTCATCTTCCCCTCCCGTTTGAAGTTACAATCCATACATTTTATATCAGAATGTGTAAATATGGTAGGTTTATTGAGAGTATTGATTTGAAAAGACTTCTTCACTGATAATGATGCCGTCTATCCGGAAGCGGCTGTTAAAATTCATTTTATTATGTAAAAAATATTTGTCATACTATCAAATATATCTTACAATGTGTTGAACATTCAAATTCCGGAGGGATTAATTGACAAGAAAAGAAAAAGAAAAAATATTCAAGAGAGATCATATATTGGATTCGGCGGAAGAGATACTGAAAAATGATGGCTTGAAAAATCTGTCCATGGAAAGAATTGCGGTTTCGTCGGAATTCACCCGTCAGACAATCTACGCTTATTTTAAAAACAGGGAAGAACTTCTGCTGATTTTATTTCTGAAAGAGAGCCTTGTGAGATGGAAATACTTGGAAAAAGCGACCGCCGGACACGACAGAGGGATAAAGAAACTGGAAATATTCGGAAACTCTTATTACAACTATTATAAAAAAAAACCGAATTATCTTGAACTTGCCTTGTACTACGACAATTACGGGATCCCTTTAAAATTGCTGAGAAAGTCCATTTTCAATGAGTTTTACGAACCGAACACGAGCGCCAGAACATTTTTTCGCGACATTTTCATAAAAGGTCAGGAAGAGGGTTCTATACGAAAGGACATCGATGTTGAATGCTCAATGGGTTATTTCTGCATTGCTCTGCGGGCGGTATTAAAAGAGGTTATCTGCCTGAAATACATGAAAAAAGAATCCTTCTTCGAATTTATGAAAATCATGATAGACGGTTTTACAGCGCGAACTGTCGATCGAGAAGCAGGCCTGAAAAACATCCGGAAAGCCGGTATCAAAAATACGTAAGGCAGACAAAAAGAGAGAGTAGATAAAATTATTACTGTCAGCAGGAGAAAGACTTATTCGGCGTACGGGGGCAGAAGATCATCCGGAATTCTCAAAGAATCGGTTTTCTTTTCGTGTTTGGTTTTAGTCCAGACGCCCTTATACTCCCAGTAATAAATACATCCGTCGTCGCTGTTGTAGAGCCATGCTCTGTCGGAGTCGTCCCAAGTCCAGTAGACATTGAATCTTGCAGGGAATCCTTCTTCGTCGGTGTATAATAATTCTCCTTCTGAATCGGATATCGTCACTTTCCAGTAGTTGCTATAGCCGCCTCTTTCTTCTCTGACTGCAGGTACAGTCAGAACATAATTATAAATATTCCTGTGAAATCTCTTAGTCAAGCATATATTCACAAAATTAGTGAAAACAAGGGTTTAAACCATAAACAGCCAAATAAATGTATAAAATGGAATCATTAATTCCATTTATTATATATAAAACGGATTTGACAATTCCAAAATTATCATATAATATGGAGTTATGTATAACAGAATAATAAATTATCCTAAAAACAGCAGTTTCTTTATTTTTGGGCCACGAGGAACAGGAAAGACTACATGGGTTAAAAACGAATTCCCCGGAGCTTTATACCTGGACCTTCTTGAATCCGAAAAATATATAAACTTGTCCGCAAATCCACAAAGAATTGAACAATTTATACCTAAAATGTTTAGGGAATGGATAATTGTCGATGAGATCCAGAGAATACCCGAATTGCTCAATGAAGTTCACAGATTAATTGAAAATAGCGGATATAAATTCATTTTGACGGGATCGAGCCCTCGAAAACTTAGAAAGAAAGGTACGAATTTGTTGGCAGGCAGGGCAATTAAACTTAACATGCACCCTTTGAGTGCGGAAGAGTTGAAAGAAGATTTTAATATCGAAAAATCCTTAAAATACGGAAATCTTCCTTCTGTGTATAAAGGGGGAGAACCTGAGAAATACCTTCAAAGTTATGTTGGGACATACCTTGAAGAGGAGATTAAACAGGAAGGTTTGACGAGAAATATGAGAGCTTTCACCCGTTTTCTGGAAGCGGCGAGTTTTTCTCAGTGCTCCGTATTAAACATGTCTGAGGTTGCGAGAGAAAGCTCCGTCGAAAGAAAAGTTGTGGAAAACTATTTCAACATAATTGAGGATTTGCTTATATCTCAAAGAATACCTGTTTTTAAGAAAAGAGCAAAAAGACAAGTTTATAATCATCCGAAATTCTTCTTGTTTGATACCGGCGTATATCGTGCTGTGAGGCCATCGGGACCGCTTGACAGCCCTGAGGAAATTGAAGGATCTGCGCTCGAAACACTGTTATTTCAGGAATTGACGGCAGTAAATGAAAATCACGGATTGGGTTATGATTTGTATTTCTGGAACACTTCCAACAGACACGAAGTAGATTTTGTTTTATACGGTAAAAGGGGAATTAAAGCTTTTGAGATTAAAAGGACCAGAAGATTGACGCCTGATTGTATTAAAAACTTAAAAATATTTTTAAAGGATTATCCGGGATCAAAAGCATATTTAATCTATGGCGGTACCGAATATCTGCGGGAAGATAAAATTGAGATTTTACCCTTGGAAAAAACCTTCAGAAACTTGTTGTCTATCCTCGAGAGTTGAAGCTCTTTTTAGCTTATGCTTCAAAATCCATTCACCATAAAACGAGGGAGAATCTTTTGTCCTATCCTGTTTTTATCTTTTCCTTCCAAGAGTTTCATTTATGGCTTTTTCGAGTTCTTGCGGTTCGTCGGTTCCTATTCGAAAAGTTTGTCCTGTGTTGATTTTTATCTCCACCGCGTCGGTTCCGGATACGGAAAACAGGAGTCCCGAAGGTGTGTTCTGTATACCGAAACCGTAATACCATGGATTTTCTACAATCCTGCAGGACACTATGTCTTTGAGGGGGAATTTTTTTCTCACAACACCTAATCCGAACCATATCTTGACAAATTCGTCGTCGACGTACGTCGTCATTGATACAAAAAGACCGAGTATGATGTTAAATAACATCAGTACGATGATTGAAAAGAGATTAAATCCGAATATATACATGTGGAGAGCGACAAGGATAATAGGCAATGACAGGGCTGCGATTATCAAATATCCGATCTGAGTGTGCCTGTAATGTTCGTTCATAATTGTAATTTATCACAATCCGGTCTGATAGTTAATTGAGATGTTTTTTGTATTCAATTTACTTTCTTTTTAAGTCTCTTTAATAATTTTCGTGAGGACCTGTCATTAGCAGTTACAGGACATCTTCTGACATTCAATAGGCCATAAGATATGATTTTTGTTCGACTTTAAATTTTTTTATAAACACCTTTCAGATCGCCGTTCTTTTTCTCGCTGATTGTTTTTATGACACCAAATCTTTAAAAATCCTGTCTAAAATATGTTTATCAATTTTTTTGATTTGAATTAAGGATATAAATCTGAACAACATTTCAAAACTGCAAACAGTGCAATGATTTTAATTTGAAACAGTATTATCCAGATAAGATAATATCTTTGTAAGATAAAAGTTAATTAGCCATATGCTGTCTGCGAAGAATTGTCGCGTCTTTTGCAGGCGTTACTCCAAACAAGCGTTTGTATTCCCTGTTAAACTGAGAAGAGCTTTCGTATCCCACCTGCATTGCGGCTATGTTGGCATTTAGCCCATCCCTGATCATAAGGGTTCGTGCTCCGTGCAGGCGGACATTTTTTATGTACTGCAGAGGAGATATATCCGTCACCGCCTTGAAGCTTTTGTGAAAAGTAGAACTGCTCATTCCTAACTCTTTTGCCAGTTTTTTAATATCAAAATCATTGCTGTACGACTCATGGATTTTCTGCAGTACCTTTGCTATTTGAAAAAACCGCCTGTTGCGGTGAGCAATGGCCTGAAGAATCTCTCCTTTTTCGCCCTGCAGCACCCGATAGATTATTTCTCTTTTAATCATCGGCGCCAGCGTTTTTCTGTCCAGAGGATCAGCGATTGCCTGCAAAAGTCTTATGGTAGCGTCAAAAAGGGCCTCACTCATTGGAGCGCTGTATATGCCCTTTGGCAGAGATCGGGTTTCTTTCTGGATATCCTCCATATCCAACAAGATCTCTCCGACTTCTATCGGGTCAATTATAATTGTCAGACCCAGTATCGGCTTGCCCGGCTCGGTTTTTCCCTGGCATTCAGCCGGCAGTGGAACAGGAAGAACAAGATAATGAGAAGAGTCATAAGTATAAACGTCATTTCCAAGGTAGACCTGTTTTACTCCCTGGCCCAATATGATTATCTCGGAATTATAAGCGTAAGGTGTTCGGGGAAAAGAATGTTCAATTCTAAATAGTTGGATCCCCTTTATTGAAGTAGCGAGAACAGTTTCGTCAGGCATAATGCCTGTAAAAAGTTCAATTAATTTTTTCTGATTTTCATTCATCGTTTGTTGCCAATTATGCTGAATTTAACAGTAGTGTATTATAAAAACCCCAATATTACAACAATTTATTGGAAAATATACAGGATTAGGCAATAATTAACAAGTTCAGGTATTGCGAAGGATTAATTTATCATTTAAATTAAATCCATCATCGAACAACGTAGGAGGTCTTCAATGATGGAAATATCAAAATCGACACGCAACAGAATGGGAATGCCTGTAGCGGGATTTGGTACCTATCAGCTTTCAGTTGACGGGGCAGAATTCTGTGTAAAAGAGGCGCTTAAAGCCGGATTCAGACATATTGATTCGGCCGAGGGCTACAATAATGAAGAGGGCACCGGTAAAGGGATAAAAGCGGCCGGTGTTTCAAGGGGCGACATTTTTGTAACCACCAAACTTTTTCCCGGATACAAACAGTGGGGTGCGCCTGAAAAGACATATAAACAGACCATTGAAACGCTGAAAAATCAGCTCAAACAGCTCCGGCTCGATTATGTTGATCTATACCTTATACATGCTCCGCTATCGGAACTCAGGCTGGAACAGTGGAACGCTTTAGCTGAGCTGAAAAAATCAGGTCTTACCAGGCATATCGGAGTGTCAAACTACAATGAAGAGAGAATAAAAGAGATTCTGGATGCAGGCCTTTCCAAACCCGAAGCCAACCAGGTTGAATTTCATCCGCTTTGCGCCAGGATTGATTTGACAATATACATGAAGAAGAATTCAATCGAGCCGATTGCATATAGCTCGCTTGCTCCCCTTTCAACCTGGCGGGCCGAAGAAGGACAGGGCGGGGAAGTTCTCGCTCAGATAAAAGAAGAATGCCAGTCGGTCGCTAAAGAAATCGCAGCAAAACTCAAGGTATCGGAAGCCAAATTGTTATTGAGGTGGGGATTGCAGCACGGATACTGTATATTGACGAGAAGCAGTAAGCCAGAGCGAATCCGTGAAAATTTGAATTTATTTGATTTCCAGATTCCTGACAGCGACATGGAGCGTTTGAATGGTCTGGATCGGAATCAGGCGTTCGCCTGGGCGGCCAATGGTCTTGATCCGATGGAAGCCGCTCCTCCCCTCAAATGAGTTTTTAACAAATAGGAGAGAAAATATGAAAGTTCTGGCAATCGCCAGGGTTGATCCTCAGACAACTCCTGAGAAAATAATGCCTTATCTTGAAGCGGAAGTGAAGCACGCCTGGAATCTGTACAAAGAAGGAACATTGCGGGAAATGTACAATTGGCAGAATCGCCGTCTGGGCGTAGTGTTTGTTCTTGAATGCATAAGTACCGAGGAAGCCCGGAAAATCCTTGATGAATTGCCTTTTGTACGTGAGAAATTAATAGACTTTGAAATTATTCCACTTGAACCATTTTCTTACTTTGAAACGCTTTACAGAGACTATAAAAAGCCGCAACAATTATAGCGGTCAGCTTTTTATAAGGAGGAATTAATGAAATATGTCAATCTCGGTTCACAAGGTCTTCGTGTTCCTGCTATCGGTTTGGGCTGTATGGGAATGTCTGAATTTTACGGCTCCACATCAGAAGTACAAAATCTTCACGTTCTCGACAGGGCTGCAGAAATCGGGTGCACGTTCTGGGATACGTCGGATATGTACGGTCCGTTTACTAATGAAATCCTACTGTCAAAAGCACTCAAGGGGCGACGCGATAAAATCATACTGTCGACCAAATTCGGAGTTTCCAGAGGCAAAGACGGCAGTTGCCAAGGTGTTATAGGAAGCGCGGATTATGTAAAAACTTGTTGCGACGCCTCGCTGAAACGTTTGGATACGGATTACATCGATCTCTACTATCAGCATCGCGTGGATCCCGATACGCCGATCGAAGAAACGATCGGTGCCATGGCTGAACTCGTGAAGACGGGTAAAGTGCGCTATATAGGTCTTTCTGAGGCAGACCCGGAAACCATCGTCCGCGCCCACAGGATTCATCCTGTCAGTGCGCTTCAGACCGAGTATTCATTGTGGTCGAGGGACGTTGAGGCCGAAATTTTGCCTACAATCAGGCGGCTCAACATCGGATTTGTCGCTTACGCTCCCCTTGGCCGGGGATTTTTATCAGGTGCAATCCGTTCGCGAAGCGATCTGGAACCCGGAGACTGGAGGTTGGAGAATCCGCGATTTACAGAAAAAGCAATCGCCAAAAACATCCGTTTGGCAGATTATGTAGCCGATATCGCAAAAGAGATTGGAGCCACGTCGGCTCAAGTCGCACTGGCATGGCTTCTCGCGCGCGACGTACACCCGGCAGCGATACCGGGGACGCGGAGAATTGAACGCCTGGAGGAAAACTGGGCGTCACAGGATATAACTCTTGGATCTGAACACCTGAACCGTCTTGAATCACTTATCAATCATGGCGTAGCGGGCGATCGGTACTGATGAAAAACTATTCAAGTTTTGAGCTTCTCTAAACGTAAAGACAGATACCTTTTAAAATTTATATATCGAAGGTATTTTTCAGGTCTTGAAGCCAACGGTGCAGATTTGTGACTTTTTATCGTTTGTATGATTTTCTCACAGCGACCTTATTACATTTAGTACATCTGGCAGCTTTTATTGGATTACCTTTTGCTTTATATCTTATGCCGCCTGTATCCCAAATACTAAACTCATTACCACAGTCACATTTAAAATACCATTCACTGGATTCCGATTTTATTTTTGAAAAAGTTTTTGATGATACAAATAACTTAATCATTTTTTGATATAAGCTCATAGACCCTTCCTTAAAATTATTATTTATTATTATGTCTGACGTGTGGCGGTATGAATTCGATGGAGAGCACGAGCTACGTTCGTATCCAACGTGACTGATGCTGAGACGAGGCAGGGTGCTGAACAAACTGCTGTCCCTGCAATTTTTATTTTGCGTGTTAGTGCCGGTATTTTTTATTTGCTTTCTATCCATTCATACATTGTTTTGAGAGCCAATTCAAAATTACCTGTCTGGCAATGATTCTCTGCATGTTCAACTTCTGTAAATATTCTTCCAGTAACGGATTTTGCATTAACCAAAGCTTTTAACTGCATTTCGTGCATTTTAAAGGGAATCAAATGGTCGTTCCTGCCGGTTAAAATCAAAACGTCTTGCCTCACAAGTTCTGAATGGATATTTTTTTCGTTCAACTGCAAGTATAAATCCAAAGCTTCTATAGGTTTGCTTTTCCTGGTTATATACTTTAAATGGTCAACAACCCATGA
>JAFGON010000021.1 GCA_016926475.1 candidate division WOR-3 bacterium
ATATTCCCACCTTCCGTACCTTCCCAGCGGAAAAATCGAATTTTTCCCAAAGAAATCAAAAATCATTCTAAGCGATTTTTTTCTCTGAAAATCATACAAGATGTAAGCCGGGTTGATTTCCCTCACGAGTGAATTCTCCAAAATTGACGAAACATCAACAAGTCCCGCGTTCTTCAACTGATGAATTATACATTCTGCGAGTTCTTTATTTCCAAAAGAAGGCAGTTTTTTGTATTCGCTCGATGAAATTTCAGCGTATATCGAAAATTTGTTTTTTGGAGCGTCGTAAAAATTAGAAGAGCACCCGATTCTGTAAGGTAAAAAGTCCTTTTCGGGAAGGTATATCCAATGAAAATCCGGGCTATTCCCTTTGAAAGCCAGTTCAACGTCTGTCACCGAAACATGCTTTAATCCGTCAAAAGCGGATTTCAATGTTCCGCTCAGAGGAGGATAAGCTATATCTGAAAATCTATTCAGGGGCAATGTGTAAAACATTTTTTCATATTTGTATTGACCTTTGTCCGTGACGATTTTCTTTTTCTTGTAGAGAATTTTTACAATTTCCTCACCTGTTTTCACCGATTGGAGTCCAGCACCAATCGACTTTGGCAATTCGCCTATACCTTTTTTGGGATAAAAAAATTCGCTGTTGTACCCAATACGGGTTTTGCTTTCTCTGAAAAACAGCGGTTTCAGAACCTCTTCAAGTTTTACTTTTGGAACAAACCTGCCTGTCCAGTCCATAGACAGTTCTTTCGGATCCTTCGTCCACAATTTTATGTTGTAAGGCCTGAAAAAATATTCATACATGACCTCTCCGAAGGAAGATTTGAAATAATCCTCTGTGTTTTTAAACTTCTTTTTTTCTTCTCTTTGGATAAAAGACAACAGGGCCTTGTAGGCTTCTTCCCTTTTTAAAAACGCAAGGTTCGCCTGAAATGGATACGGTATGCGTTTTCCAGACCTCGAAATAAACGCCCTTCTCGTCTTTTTTAGGAGTTCTATTCCCAAACCCTTTACAAATTCATAAACATCGTTCCTAGAAAAGTGGAGGAGGTGCCCCGTATAGTCAAAAATCAACCCACCTTTTTTTGAAGACCTGCATAGTCCTCCTGTATCCAGTTCTTTTTCAACTAAAACAAAATCCACGAGTTTTCTTTGAAGAAAAAAAGCAGAAGTGAGTCCCGACAGACCCCCACCGGCAATAAATATTGTGTATTTTTCAGAAATCTCAGACCTCCGTCTTGAGAAGAATAATCCCGAAAAAAGAGCTGAGCAACACGAATATTCCCGCGATGACAAAAGATAATGGCAGAGCTATATACACCAGCGAAAATGAAACAAAACCGGAAAGAAGGGCAAAAACCGAAATCACATAGAGGATTTTCCGGTCCGAAAATCCTTTTTTTCTCAATCTCAGAGCAAAGTGATCCGGGGAGCCCAAGTAAAAAGGTTTTTTCTTTGCTATTCTTATCAAAACCACATAGACGAGATCATACAGCGGAACAAATAAAATGAACAGCGGAGCGAAAATACCCGTGCTGTAAGAGTGGCTGTAACCTACTCTCATGGAGAGCGCTCCTACCAGCAGTCCTATCAGCATGCTTCCAGAATCTCCGAGGAAAATAGTGGCTTTCGGCTTGTTGTATCTTAAAAATCCCAGAAGAGAACCGCACAAAATTATTGAAAGGGTTGCGATTTGGTAGTCAGACTCGGCAAACGCGAAAAATGCTATCAGCACAGCCGAGAAAAAAGCCGAAAGAGAACACATGCCGTCTAGGATATCTATTATGTTGAAAGCGTTCATGCAGGTCAAAAGCCAAAATACAGTGAGTGGAAAATTGACCCACCAGGGTAGGTTGACGACGTCTATCATCACGCCTGATTTTATAACCGTGAGAGCGGCGAATATTTGACCGGCGAGTTTTACAGAGGGTTTTAAAGCTTGCAGGTCATCCAGAATACCGACAATAATTATAATACTCGAAGATAGAAGAATGCCAAGGACAACATTGTCGAAAAAAAGAAAAGACGAAGCTGTGATCAAAACAGAAACGAACAGGGCTATGCCTCCGAGATAAGGTGTTGGAGAATCGTGTTTTTTCAGTTTATCATCAGGTATGTCGACTATTCCGAAAAAAAGCGCCGCCTTCCTCGCCAGCGGAGTCGTGTATAAACAGAGCAAAGCCGAAACTACAAAAGCACCTACGAGAGACAACTTTTCGTCAGAAAACAATTCTCAACCTCCTCAGAGAATCCTGCGCGCGGGGTGAGATTTCGACTGTTTGGATAGAATCCAGAAACCCTGAAAACTCATCTTGAGCTTGGCAGGAATAAAGAAAAGTCGCGTAGGAAACAATAAAATCTTCTCTGTGTCGATATATGGGCTTTATTCTCTTCATGAAGTACAATGCTTCATCCCTGTATCCTCTTTTGAAAAGTTTTTGCGAAATCGGCATCGCATAATTGAAATCGCTGACGAAAACAGTGTCCTGAAAATTTTTGGAGTTTGAAAGCAGACTATCGAAGTTCCAAATTATTACCTCGCTTTCAGACACTTTATCCCATCGATAGGCGAATTCCAAAACCGCTATCGACCTCGGTTCAAGTTTCAAAGCTTCGGAAATCAAACTGTCTCTTGTTCTGCCATTAACTTCAAATTGCGCCAAATCGATTAAATTAGAAGCATTTTTCGGTTCAAGCAGAGCAACTTCGAGAGCCGCTTCATATATTTGAGAGCTGTCGCCTTTTTCACGTGCAAGGGCTAAAACTCTTTTCCATCTTCTGTAATCCCTCTCAAATTCAGCCGACCTTTGCGCATGGTCGTATGCTTTTTGAAGCCAAAGGGTGTTTTTTGATTTTATCCAATAATATTCGTACACAAAACTTTTTATGTAATCCGTGTCGGGGTTTAAAGGATCAATAAAAGACAAAATTTGCAGTTCATTTTGACTGGATACTATTCTCTCTGTTTCACCGGACTGTATGTCTTGAGTGGCTTTCATGTAAAGTATTTTCGAAAAGAAAGCTGACAAGACCCAGATCAAATAAATCGCGAAAACAGCGAACATCCTTCTTTTGACTTTCAAACCCACTCTTCCAGAAACCTGCTCTTCCTTTCTCGGAAGGCAAATTCCTATGAAGATAGCCCCCAAATATTCGGCGAGGGGCGGGTAGAAGACCGTGTCAAAAAAACCTACCAGCACAAGCCATAAAACCGCGAAAGAGAAAAAATCTGATTTGGCTTCCTTCAAAGGGATTCTCAAAGAATCTTTGACCGATCTGAACAATATTATAGAAAACATAATCAGCGCTGGAATTCCGGCTTCGACTGCAATTTCAAGGTAATTGTTGTGCGCGTATTCAGCGTATCTTCCGTGCCTGAATATTTGGAAGTTTTGAGCGAAGTTGTTTAAAAGCGATGAAAAGTGAAAACTGCCGGGACCAAATCCAAAAAGCGGTCTCATAAAAACCAAAAAAACACTCTGTTTCCAAATAAGTAGCCGTGTTAAATGATAAGGGTCGCTGCCGAAAACATCTCTGCCGCCGATTTTTTTTATCAAAAGGAAAACCATCAAGGCGAAAAAAGCTCCCGTTAAAATTATACCGATTCTCTTCAGCCAGCTTCTGTTCATAAAGGCGAGCGGAAATATGAGAAAAGGTATGACTCTCGCCCCGGACAATAAAAGTGCTGTGGATATCATGAAAATTGGTAAAAATAAAACCAAGAGCTCGTTCCTTGTCCTCAAATTTTTCTCTTTTACGAAGAAATGAACAGAGGCTATTAAGCATACCCCTAAAAAATGGGAGTAAAAATTCGAGTACGTGCCGAAAGTCCCTGAAGCTCTGGTTGAAAAACCTGCGGCGAATTGAACAATGCCGATTGCGGCTTGAAAAGAGCCGAAGAGCATCAAGAAGACTTCGATGTATCCTATCCGCAATTTGTCCCGGAGAAACTGGTTGGACAAGAAAATTAACCCGAAAAAAGCGAGCCATTCCCTCCATCTTTCAAAACTTCCATATGGAGTTGAGGACAGCCAAGCCGAAATACCTGCCCATACGGCTAAAAGACCTAAAATGACGGCGTATTTCGAACGGTAGAGCACAAAATTTTTATTTATGAAATTGTAAAGATAGAATCCGAACAGCACGAGAAAAGATATCTCAAGAATTAAAGGACCAAAGGAAGTTACACTGCCGTTGAACACAGCCAGTAAAAAGATAAAAGACAAAAGTGCTGTGTTCAGGATTATTTCAAATTTTCTCTCTTTGTTTCTATTTAAAATCATACTTTTTCATCTTTCTGTAGAGAGTAGAGACGTCTATTCCCAGAATTTTAGCCGCTTTATTTTTATTGTTTTTACAGGCCTTAAGGGTCTTAAAGATAGTCTCTCGCTCGATTACATCAAGCGTCCCTGAAAAAGAACCGCTTTCCTCGCTGAGGTCTTCTTTGAAATCGTATAAATTTATCACTTCTTGTTCAGACAGGATGACTGCTTTCTCGATTAAATTTTCCAGTTCCCTGACATTACCCTTCCAAGGTTTGTTCACTAAAAAGCTTTCAGATTTTTTTGAAAGTTTTCTTTTAATGCCGTGTTTTTTAGAAAACAATTCCGTAAAATATAACGCCAAATTGACTATGTCCTGTTTTCTAAACCTTAGAGGGGGAATTTCAATGTTTATCACATTGACTCTGTAGTATAGATCTTCCCTGAATCTGTTTTCCTCCACAAGCTTTTTTAAATCTCTGTTGGTAGCGACAATTATTCTGACGTCTGTTTTCACTGAAGCTGTCGATCCCAAGGGATTTATTTCTTTCTCTTGTATCGCCCTGAGAACCTTGACCTGAGTTGAAAGAGGGATATCTCCAATTTCATCGAGAAAAAGAGTGCCTCCGTCCGCTATTTTAAAAAGTCCGTCTTTGTCTTCGTGCGCTCCCGTATAAGATCCCTTTTTATGCCCGAAAAGTTCCCTCTCCAGCAGAGTTTCAGGTATAGCGGCGCAATTTACAGGGATAAATGACTTGTTTTTGCGAAAACTCCATTTGTGGATTAGTTTGGCTATGACGTCTTTGCCTGTTCCCGTCTCACCCGTCAGCAATACCGTGGCATCTGTAGGTGCGACTTTTTTCAATTTTTCAGTCACCAAAGACAATCCACCCTCAAGTCCAATAATCTGCTTTTCGTTTTCGGTAAAACGCCTTCTCAAATATTGAGTTTCTCTTCTTAGTGAATTTTTTTCTATGACTGACCTAACTCTCGTGATGAGCTCACTCAAGTCAAAAGGTTTTTGTAAATAATCGTCAGCTCCGAGCCTTAGTCCTTGAATAGCTGATTCCAAAGTTGCGTAAGCGCTCAAAAGAATAAAACCGGTGTTGGGAGAATCTCTTTTCACCTTTTCCAAAAGTTCCAAACCGCTCAAGCGCGGCATTTTCAAATCGCTTATCACAATATCAAAATTTTCCTTTTCCATTTTCGAAATCGCTTCGACTCCCGAATCACATTCAACTGTCTGAAAACCTTCTTGAGATAAAGCCATGGAAACTACTTTCAAAAGACCAGTTTCGTCATCGACGATGAGAATTTTCTCGCTCAATTTTCTCTCTTTTGAAAATTTTCCAAAACAATAAAAAATTCTGTTCCTTTGCCTTCTTCGGATTCTACTCTTATATCCCAACCGTGCATAGAGGCTATCTTTTTTACTATTGACAGTCCAAGACCGTTCCCCTGGCCTGATTCAGTGAAAAATGGATTGAATACTTTAGAAAGAGATCCTGACTTTATTCCGACGCCGGTGTCCTTGACCGAAAGGAAAATTTTTTCTCCGTATCTGCGGGTTTTTATAAAGACTTTTTTCTCTTTGGAATCCCTGACCGCTTTGCAGGAGTTGCTCAAAAGGTTTAACATGACCTGTTTAAGCTGATTTTTGTCGGCGTTTACGATTATGTCATCTTCGAATTGATCGATGTTTATTTCAGCGTTGTCCCCGGTAATTGAAAAGCTTTTGACAGTCTCTTTAACGACTTCGCCTAATTTTATTGGTTTTACTTTTGGTGTAGGCATTTTTGAAAAAGACATGAAATGCTCAATCAGATTGTTTATTCTGTCTACTTCATTTTTGGCTATCAGAGCCACTTCTCCGCCTTTTTCATCGAGATTTTTAGTCAGCAAGTCTATAGACACCCTTATGGATGCAAGTGGATTTCTGATTTCATGGGCGATATTCGCGCTCATCTCTCCCATCAGCGCCATCTGGTTTATCTCGTTCAGTTTTTTGTCCTTTTCAATAACATCGGTAATGTCGTGTATTACCATAATGCGGCCTATTACGTTGTCTTTTTGGTCTACAATCTCATTAATATCGATTTTCAAACTTCTTTTTCTGCCGTCTATTCCAACAAGTTCAATAGACGAAATGTTTTCTTCAAACCAACTCCTGGCTTTTTGAGGTATAATTTTACCGGGTATGAGCATAGACATACCCGAAAACAGTATAAAAGAAGGGTTGACAAAAACAGTTTCGTAAGAACTGGTTACGCTTAAGAGACCTTCTTTAAGAGACCTTAAAATATCATCGGTAGTATGCCTGACATATTCTAATTGCCGCGTTTTTACAGCGGTTTTTTGTTCCATCCAAATAGACATTGCTGTAATTATGGTCGAAGAAAACAGAGCGTATAAATACTGCGTCAAATAGCTGAAAGTTTGCGTGTTTTTTTGAAATGTCTTCCTGAAAAATTCAATTTTATCATCGGCAAAATAGTAGTATCCAAGCCTTTGAAACAAAAGCACAAAAAAGAAGACAAACATGGTCGTCGCAAGAGAAGCCCACCCGGCTTTCGCACCCTTTTTCATTGTGTAGACGAGTATCACGAGGAAATAAAGCATGTAAAGAGCGCTGTCCACCCCGCCGGAAATTACTATTACAGCAGAAGCTGTAATGACGTCGAAAACCAGTATGATTATCCACAGATTTCTCTTCGATAACAGAAGCTCGGTCAAACTCGACAGCGAAGAGAACAATGTTACAAAAAATATGTTTCTGATGGAGCTTTTGTCAAAGGGCAATGATACTATCAGCATTATCAGAAAAAAAAAGAAAGGGCGATAGAAAGCTATCGCCTCATCTCTGGCTCGAAATTTTAAAATGCTGAAATTATTCAAATATTCTTTTAGCCCGCATGCTCCATAAATGTTGAAGCCATTGTGAAAATTGGCAGATACATCGCCACAACAAGACCTCCTATGACTACGCCGAGAACAATCATTATTATCGGCTCAAGCGCTGCTGTAAGGTTTTCCACTGCTTGGTCAACTTCCTGGTCGTAAAAATCGGCTACTTTGGAAAGCATCACGTCAAGTTGTCCGCTCTGTTCTCCTATTCTGACCATTTGAATAACCATCGGGGGAAATATTTTTTCCCTCGAAAGCGGTCCGGATATGTCCTCCCCTTCGCTTATTGAAGTTCTAGCCGCGTAAATTGCCTGTTCAACAAGAGAATTACCGGAAGTTTTAGCCGTTATTTCGAGCGAGTCGAGAATAGCGACGCCGCTTGAAAGCAGAGTCGAAAGAGTTCTGGAAAACCTCGCTATGGATGTTTTTCTGACAAGAGGTCCAAACACCGGGATGAGAAGTACCAATTTGTCTTTTATGTACAGTCCTTTTGGCGTTTTGACGGCAAGTTTGTATCCTACGATCAAACCGATTATGACAACGGCTATCAGCAAGAAAAATTTTCTTATAAAATCCGACAGCATCATTACAATTTGAGTGGGCAAAGGTAGATCAGCTCCGAGTCCTTCAAACATAGCTTTGAAAGTGGGCAAAACGAAAAGAAGAATTGCCGATACTGCTAAAATAGTGACTATGGTTATCATTGTAGGATAAATCATCGCTCCTCTGATTTTTGATAAAAGAGCGGCGGATTTTTCAAGATAAACCGCTAACCTTAGCAATATCGTGTCGAGCGCGCCTCCTTTTTCTCCGGCTTCGACCATGTTTACATAAAGGTCTGAAAAAAATCTTCTATGCTTTCTCATCGCCTCCGCGACGGTTGTCCCCCCTTCGACGTCGCCGGCAAGTTCTTTTAGCGCCTTTTTGAAACCAGGGTTCTGTTCCTGCTCGTGCAATATTTCAAGGCACCTCATCAATGGAAGTCCTGCGTTTATCATAGTCGCGAACTGCCTGGTAAAAGTAGCCATCTCTCTCGCGCCTATTCCAGTCGTCAACTGGACTTCCTTCATACGGTTGTAAAGCGTATCTTTTCTCTTGATTGAAATCGGAGTGATTTTTTTAGACCTCAGCTGTATCTTGGCGTCTTGTAAAGAATTGGCGGTTATTTCGCCATTCTCCTCGCTACCGTCACTCTTGACTCCTTTAAATACGAAGACAGCCATATATGCCTCCTGGGTATTTTATTTTCTAGATTTTCTGAAATCTTCCATCATTCTCTCGAGTTCTTCCGGATTCCTCGAGTTGGAGAAAGCTTGTTCAATGTTTATGTCTTTTTTTGCCCAATGCTCGATAAGATTTTCGTTCATAGTCATCATGCCGAATTTTTTTCCAGCTTGCATGAAGTTATAAATCTGGTGAATCTTATCTTCCCTTATCAGAGCCGAAACAGCAGGAGTTACTACAAGAATCTCCATAGACAACACCCTGCCGCCTTTTATCTTGGGAATCAACGCCTGTGTCAAAACCGCCCGTAGGACAAAAGCTAACTGCGATCTGACCTGTGACTGTCTGTTGGTCGGAAAAATGTCTATTATTCTGTTTATGCTTTCGACTGCGGAATTAGTGTGAAGGGTTCCGAATGTCAAGTGGCCTGTCTCAGCTATAGTAAGTGCAGCTTCGGTAGTCTCTAAATCTCTCATCTCGCCAACCATAACCACGTCGGGGTCCTGCCTGAGAACGTATTTAAGGGCGGTTTGAAATGATTTGGTGTCAGACCCTACTTGCCTCTGGTTGACGATGCAAGACCTGTGTTGAAAGGTGTATTCAATAGGGTCTTCCACAGTCACAATGTGTTTTTTCTTTTCAATGTTTATTTTGTTTATGAGAGCCGCAAGGGTCGTAGATTTTCCGCTTCCCGTCGGCCCTGTCACAAGCACAAGCCCCTTAGAGTAATTTGCCCATTCCGAGACTATCCTCGGTAGGCCAAGTTTGTCAAAGGACAGAATTTCGAAAGGAATTGTCCTTACAGCCATCGACACGTTTCCTCTTTGGAGAAAAGCGTTTGCTCTGAATCTGCTTACTCCGGGTATGCCGAAACTGAGGTCGAGTTCATGCTCGTTTTCGAATTTTTTCTTCTGTTCGTCGTTTAAAATCGAATAGACCAGCGCCTGCGCGCTGTCTGGTGAAAGCTTTGGGTACTGCGTGGGCAGTATGTCTCCGTCGACTCTGAAGACAGGAGGAGAGCCTACCGTCAAATGAAGGTCCGAAGCTTTTCTCTCGACCATTTCCCTGAGAAGATTTTCTATGCTGATGGTAGCCATTTATCCTCCTGTTACAGCGAAGAAGTTTCGCGAATCATTTCTTCTAGGGTCGTCAGCCCTTTTTTTACTTTGTCAAGAGCATCGTTGCGCATTGAAACCATGCCTTCTTCCTCCGCGACGGTTTTAATTTTTGCAGCAGACTCGTTTTCAACTATCATTTGCCTTAGCTTTTTGGAGACGGGCATCACTTCTGTAATCGCGACCCTTCCCTTGTATCCAGTGTTGTTGCAATTTCCGCAGCCTCTGCCTTTGTAAAAGGTTGAATTTTGTATTTCTTCGTCGCTCAATCCGATGTCTTTGAGAAACTTTTCAGGATAGACAAAGGGAGCCTTGCAGTTCGGGCAGATTTTCCTGACAAGCCTTTGAGCCTGAATTAGATTTAAAGAAGCTGCGACAAGAAAAGATTTCACTCCCATATCTATCAACCTGTTTACAGTCGAAGGTGCGTCGTTCGTGTGAATGGTGGAAAGAACAAGCTGGCCAGCTAAAGCAGCTCTTATAGCTATTTCACCAGTTTCTGTGTCTCTTATCTCGCCGACCATTATGATATCTGGAGCGTGCCTGAGAATAGCCCTCAAAGCGTCGGGGAAATTGAAATCTATTTCAGCGTGGATGGGGACTTGGTTTATACCCCTGATGTTGTATTCAACAGGATCCTCTACGGTCACAATCTGTATATTTGGCCTGTTCAACCTGCTGAGCGCGGAATACAGCGTGGTGGATTTGCCGCTACCTGTCGGGCCTGTAATTAGAATTATTCCGTAGGGTCTGTCCAGGGATTCTTCAAATTTTTTTCGCGAAAATTCTGAAAAGCCGAGGTCTTTCAAGTCTACCATTAAGCTGCTCTTGTCCAAAATCCTCATGACAACTTTTTCACCGACAACCGTAGCAATAATACTCACCCTGAGGTCTATGTCCCTACCTCTGTATCTCCACTGGATCCTTCCGTCCAGCGGTTTATAATGCTCGGAAATATCCATCTTTGCGAGGATCTTTATTCTTTGAATTATCGCCATACTGAATTTACCAGGCGCGTCGACGACTTCCTGCAGAACGCCGTCAATCCTCATCCTCACCCTCTGTCTTTTTCCGATGAACTCGATGTGAATGTCGCTCGCCTTTCTCGCTATCGCGTCGTCTATTATGTATTTGACGAAATCAGCGGCTTGAGAAGATGTGCCGAATGAGAGTTCCTCCTCGTACTCCTCCTCTTCTAATTCTAAGTCTCCCCTCTCTTTTTCCGCTGCCGCCTGTGATTCAAGAGATACCAACCCTCCTTTTATAGTGAAATACTTGTCGAGGTATTTCTGCATCTGGCTGTCACGGATAAAATACCTTTCCGGATTCAGACCTGTAAGAAAACTGACTTCAGAAACAGCTTCTTCATCTAGGGGATTCACCATTCCAAGTGTGAGGTTTTTGCCTTTTCTGCTGACAGGAAATATTCTGTACTTATTGGCGATTTCTGGTGTTATCAAATTCAATACCGAAGGGTCCGGGTTTATTTCGGTTAAATCAAGAGGTTTGAAATCGTATTCTTTCGCTAAAAAAGACATGAGTCTCTGTTCAGTTATGTGGCCGCTTTTTATCAATATCGCAGTTTCGGTGTCTCCTGTTTCCTGTTTTTTCTCCTCAATGGCGTTGATCTGGCTTTTTGTGATTAGTCTCGCGTTAAGTAGGGCGTTTAAAAGTTCCTTTGCCATCAGAGCTCCGCCGTTTCTTTGACCACTTCTTCAATATCTGTCTCTCCCGATAGAACTGACTGCAACCCGTGTTCTCTGAGAGAAAGCATGCCTTCTTCGATAGCCGCTTTGTTGAGTTCGTCAGCAGTCACTCTGTTTAGGACCATCTCTTTGAGACGAGGTGACATATACATCACTTCAAATATGGCTCTTCGCCCTGAATAGCCTGTTTTTTGACATTGCTCGCACCCAACTCCTTTAAAAAGAGCGACTTTGTTGAATCTTTCAGGTTCGACGCCAATTTCCTTTAGGACATGTTCGGATATTCTTATCTGCCTTTTGCAGTGCGGACAGGTTTTTTTTATAAGCCTTTGAGCGACCACCAGAGTCAATGTAGAAGCTATCAAAAAAGGTTCCACACCCATGTCGATAAGCCTCGTCACAGTCGCAGCGGCTGTATTGCTGTGAACGGAAGACATGACAAGGTGCCCCGTCAAAGAAGCCCTGACGGCGATTTCAGCGGTTTCTCTGTCTCTTATCTCTCCGACCATTATGACGTTTGGATCCTGCCTGAGATAAGCTCTAAGGGCAGATGCAAAAGTCAGTCCGGCTTCGGTTTTCATCTGTACTTGGTTTATACCTTGAAGTACGTATTCCACCGGATCTTCAGCGGTGGTTATATTTATTTCGACGCTGTTGATATGAGTCATGGCCGCATACAGAGTTGTCGTCTTGCCGCACCCTGACGGACCGCTGACAACTATTATCCCATAGGGGTTGCTTATCGCTTTTTTGAAGTAGTCAAAACCGTGTGTATCCATTCCCAATTCGTCGATTTTGAAGCTGACATTAGACTTATCGAGAACTCTTACTGCGATTTTCTCGCCGAATATAGTCGGTATAACTGCCATTCTGAAATCCACCAGTTTGCTCCCCGATTTCATCGTCAATCTTCCGTCTTGAGGTCTTCTCCTCTCGTCAGGTTTCATGCCTCCTAAAAGTTTTATGTATGTTGTGATACTCTGTCCGAGAGCAAAATTCGGTGAAGCTATTTCGTGAAGTATGCCGTCTATTCTGAACCTGACTCTCAGTTCCTTTTCATAGGGCTCTATGTGAAAATCTGAGCTTTTCTTGTCGACAGCCATTTTTAGCATTTTTGACACGAACTGCTGAGCTGGCGCTTTGGATTCGCTTTCAAGTCTGTCAAGGTCCATGATTCCTTTTCCGATCTCGATCGAATCTGCGCCCTGCAGGACTTCGGTGTCCTCGATAGCTTCAACTTTTGAAGCCACAACGTCCAATGCCCCCTGAACCTTGTAATATTTAGCAAGGGCGTTTTGAATCGCTATTTCAGCGGCGATCAGGGGCTCTACGTCGTATCCGACGCCAAACCTCACGGCTTCTATTGCTCCTTGGTCAAAAGGATTGACCATGGCCATTCTCAAGGTCTTTCCGACCCTAGAAATCGGTATAAACTGGTATTTGATAGCCATGTTGGCCGGAATAAGCTTAATAATGTTTCTGTCGAGATTTAAGTTGCCTATTTCTATGCCGGGTACATGGAGTTTATTCCCTAAAGCTTTGACAAGTTGGGCTTCTTTTACATACCCGAGATGAATCAGGATACTACCGAGTTTTCCTGTGCCTCTTCTCTTTTGTTCTATGAGAGATTTTTGAAGTTGATCTTCGGTGATCAGCTTTTCTTCAACTAAGATTTCTCCAATTTTCATATATCAAAAAAATTATTAAATGCCTTTATACTTTTGTCAATTAAATTCACAAAACCAATTTACAGTTTTGGTCTTTATTTTTATCCAAATTTTACTGATTTTATCTAAATTTCATGGGTTTGAGATACGTTCTAATCTACCTTTTTGAGTTCTGTCTATAAAGTTATCAAATTTTCAATTTTCGAAAATTTTACCGGACCTATGCCCCTCACTTTCTGCAGATCACTTGCATGCTGAAAATTTCCATGCTCGTTTCTGTATTCAACTATTCTTTGAGCGATAACCGGTCCAATTCCAGGCAGCTTTTCAAATTCGTGAGCCTGGGCGGTGTTTATATTAACCAACAGGGTTATGGGAATTTGACACAAGACCGAATCAGACCTCAAGGGGTTTTCGACGGCCTCAACGCTGTCGTTCAGGGATGAATCGCGTGTATCGAAAAAACGCTTCACATAGGCTCTATTGCTTAAAACCTCTATGGTTGACATTTCCTTTTCACCGTAGGATGAGAACCGAATACCTTTTTTTTCTCTTAAAACAAGCCCTATGGTCCCTGCAAAAAAAATCAGCAGAATAGTTACGACGAGAATCAACTCATCTTTAGAAAGAGAACCCATATTTTTTTGTCATGGAAAAAAAAAGGGTGAGTGGAAAACCTATCACGTTGTCCAACGGACCTCTGACGCTTTCTACCATAAAACTCCCGAAACCTTGAATGGCGTAGCCTCCCGCTTTATCTTTCCACTCTCCTGTCCTGATGTACAGTTTTATTTCTCTTTGGGAAAGCTCTTTGAAAACCACCGAGGTCTTCGAAACTTCTGTAATAAAATTATTCCCTAAACCACAGGTCATAGCCGTTAAGACCAAATGTTCTCTGGCAGAAAGTTTTTTCAGGTAGAGTTCTGCCTGCTTATCTGTTTTGGGTTTATTTAGGACTTCTCCGTCGATCGCGACAATCGTATCCGCGCTGACGACAAGATCGCTTTTTTTACACTTTTCGACAGAGTATAGAAATTTTTCTTCTGAAATTTTCCGGGCAAAATCCTCGGGGTCTTCCCCTTCTCCGGGAGTTTCGTCGATATCAGGTTCAACAACTGAAAAATCTACATTTAAAAATTCAAGAAAAAAACTCCGCCTGCTTGAGGCGGAGGCTAAACAAATATGACCGAGCACAAAGTTTTTTATTTCTTCTTGTCGACCACGGCTTTCAAAGAAGATGAAGGCGAGAAATGAGGAACTTTTTTCGCTTTGATCTTGATGATTTCCTGGGTTTGAGGATTTCTTCCCTTCCTAGCTTTTCTGCTTTTGACGCCGAATGTGCCGAATCCTACCAGCGTCACTTTTTTTCCCTTCTTCAGAGAGTCTTGGACGGCTCCGATGAAACTCTCAAGAGCTTTCTGAGACTGAGTTTTCGTCAATTTTGTTTCGGCGGCAATCCTATCAATCAATTCGCCTTTGTTCATTCTACCGACCTCCCTTTAAGGTTTTTTAACGCTTTCAATTATCTTAAAACCACAAAACATTGTATTTGTCAATGTTTTTTATACATTATTTGTTGATTTTTCTCATTTTTGACATTAAATCCGAGGCACAAAAAAACTGACCATGCTCCTCATGACCCTGACATCTTGTATTGATTTTATTCTAATCGTAAAAGAATAACTCCACGCTTCGTTGAATTTTTGCCATGAAAAAAAAGCTTCCCAGCAATGAAGATCCCTGTAAACACTGAGTGATTGGTTGACCATGTTGTTTTTTTCGATGTCCCATCTCGCGCTGTATGTAACCTTCCAGTTATCTGTCGGGTGAATTCCTGCGGTGAACCAGACCTGTTGGTTTTTTGAAAGCCTGTCTTGAGTCATCGAATAGGAAGTCGTCAAACTCCATTGACGGTCAACATCCGAATAATAATATTTTTTTCCAATGTTTCCGGAAAGAAAAGATGTCAGATAGTATGAAGATGAAATCCTCTCTAATGTGTATGGGTCATACACCCATCTACAAGATATTGAAAATTTATTTGAAAATCTGCTGTCAAAAGAAAGAGATATATCAGAAAAATTTTTTACACTTTTTTCAAAATCATAACTCGTAGAAGCTCCCAAAGAAAAAAGTTCAAATCTGCTGATATTTTCGCCGTTTTGCCATTTCAATTGAAGGGACTGAGAAAGGTTCAAATTTAATTTTGACACTTTGGCGTCTGAAGAATATTCATAGGAGGTGTCCCCAAAACTTCCGTAAACTGTCCCTGGAGAATAAACGTAGGAAACGGAAGGATTCAACACATGCCTTATTCTCTGCAAAGAACCCGCGCTCCAATTCGTCAAACCGTATATGAAAGTCGAGAGAGTCATGGAGGTTGACCAACTGCGGCTGTAAAAATACACATTCGCGGTATCGTACTTTTTTACCGTCCCGCTCATCGACAAGCCTGGGTTGAAATTGAAAAACCCTAAAACCTTGATCGGGTTTTGTAACCCTGCGTTCATGCTCATTTGATCAGTCTCCAAAGACCCTGTCGAGTCGTTTTGAATACCTCTATTGAATCTTCCAGAATTTGAAAAATAAAGGTTTAAAACATTGGCGGCAGCTAATATCCTCCTTGAAAACAAAGTATAAGATATTTCCGGGAGACTGTATGAAACTCTTTCAGCGATAAGGTCTTCGCTTCTCAAAAGAAGCGCCTGCCCCGAAAGAAAACTCCAGTTCTTGGAAACCGAAAAATACGAAGACGTCCTTTTGTTTAAATCGACGAGAACATCCGTTCCGTAATCTATCCTGTATCTTTTGTCACTCTGCCAATCAGCTCTCGCCAGCATTCTCGTGCTCGAGTTTATCTGATGGAAATGGTTTCCCTCTATTCTCCATCTTTCAATTCCAGTGTTGGTCTCCCTTATGTACCCCAGACCAAAATTACCCGACAGGAAAGGTTTGACAATATACATCCCAGCTGCATTGAACCTGACGCCTCTCTTTTCCATGATGTCGACCGAGAAGGTCATATCCGAATAATCGTTGATTGCCCAAAAATAAGCGACGTTTTTCACGTATCTTCCATCGGTTGAACTGTTGCCTACGTTGGGGAACAGAAACCCGCTGTACCTGCCTCTTTTAATAGGAAAAAACCACCAGGGCAATGCGAAAACCGGCACGTTGCCTATATAAAGTATTACAGGTTCTGCGATGAGCATACCGTTCTGCTCTATGATCATCGCATTTCCCCAAAAGTGATAGTGAGGAGGGTCGTCTTCACAAGTGGTAAACGTCCCTTTTGTGACATACCAGAGATCGCTTTGAATCTGCCAGACAGTGTCTCCCGTGAAAAATCCCTCCGTTATGGCTGTTTTGCCGCCATCGACGATACCGTATTTTGTGTCTATGTTGAATACCATTCGTTCACCCGCAAGTTCTTGTTCTTTCTGCAGTATTTTCATGTTCCCTATGACTTCCACAACCTTTTCATCAGGGTAGTAAATTATGGTGTCTCCGTAAAGCTTGATATCTCCGTATTCGACGTACGCAGAGTCCGTAAGAATTATTTTTTTTAAATTCCAGTCGTAAGTCATCCTGCCGCATGAATAAGAAATGACTTCCGCCTGGCCGGTCAGAACTGCCAAGATTAAAAACAGCAAATTCATTTTAACCCGTAGTATTTCATTTTTTCTCTTAGCGTGTTTCTGTGAATTTTCAATATCTGAGAAGCTTTCTGCAGGTTCCCCGAAGTCATGGAGAGCACTTTTTCAATTTGTTTTTTCTCCAATGCTTCAAGAGACAAATCTTCCGTGTCGCCGGTAAGGGACAGGTCTTGAGAATCAATCTCGGCTCCTCTCGACAGGACAAAAGCTCTCTGAAGAACATTTTCGAGTTCCCGGATATTTCCCGGCCAGTTTCCCGTGATTAGTCTTTTCTCGGCTTCCCAGGTCAACTTGAGCTCTTTTTTTTCTGGAATTTTGCTTGAAAGATTCTTTATTATCCTTCTCGCCAGTGGTATGATGTCTTCTCTTCTTTCTCTCAGAGGAGGTATTTCGATGTTTACGACGTTCAACCTATAAAACAAATCTTCCCTGAATTTTCCGTCTTTCATCTCCAGTGAGAGATTTCTGTTGGTCGCAGCTATAATTCTGACGTCGGCTTCTATAGTCTTTTCTCCACCGAGCTTTTCGTATGTCCTCTCGGACAGAAACCTAAGAAGTTTCACCTGTATTAAAGGGGATATGTCTCCTATTTCGTCGAGAAAAAGTGTTCCGCCCTGGGCGAGTTCAAGCCTTCCTTTCCTCGCAGAAACCGCTCCTGTGTAAGCTCCTTTCTCCGAACCGAAGAGTTCCGCTTCAAGCAATGTGTCCGGTATCGCAGAGCAGTTTACGGCTATGAAAGGACTATTTTTTCTCAAAGAAAAGCTGTGTATCGCCCTTGCGACGACTTCTTTCCCGACCCCGCTCTCTCCAGTCAATAGAACTGATATGTTGTAGTTTGCTACCCTTGATACCAAAGAGAGAACTTCCCTCATTTCCCTGCTTTGAGCGACTATAGGGTGTTCGGAAAATTCTTCCTCGTAAATTTCTTGAAGAGCTCTGCTTTCAATAACAATTTCGAATTCTTGCAGTGCCTTGCGCACGAGCTCGATTAAATCCTCAAGTCTTATGGGTTTTGTCATGTAGTAATAAGCGCCATACTTCATTGCTGTGACTGCGCTGTCTATATTTCCGTAAGCCGTGACTAGAACTACAGGAATCTCGGGGTTGGCTTTCCTGCAGTGTTCAAGTATTTGGATACCGTCCCTACCGTCTTTGAGCTTTTGGTCGGTTATCACCATGTCAAAAAGTTCAGCCTCGAAGAGGGATTTCGCTTCATCAAAATTTGATGCCGTACCTACTTCATAGCCTTCTCTTATCAAGGCTCCCGCCAAAAGAGACCTCTGGTCTTCTTCGTCGTCTACCACGAGAAGCTTGAATTTATTTTTCGTCTCGGTTTTTGACATTTTTAGAAAGAACTATTTTAAACATCGCGCCGTTATTACGTTTTTTTTCAACTTCAACCGAACCTTCATAATCTTCAGCGATTTTTTTCACTATATAAAGACCCAATCCGGTTCCCGAGGGAGAGGTGGTGAAATAAGGTTCAAAAATCTCCTCTGAATGTCTTTCGTCTATTCCATGTCCGTCGTCTTCGAAATATATAAGGACCTTTTCGCCCATCCCTGCAATGTTTATGCGGATGTTCTCAGCTCCCGCTTTGATTGAGTTGTCTATCAAATTGTCAAAAAGTCTGTAGAAATCTGTTTTATCACCTTTGATAACGATACTTTCGGAATCGCTTTGGGTTATCATGTTAACCGGCCCGTGAATTTTTTTCAAATCCGAAAGAACGACGAGAAGATCTACTTCTACACCTGAACTCTTCGAAGTTTTGGCGAACATCAGAAGGTTGCCGAGTTTTCTCTCGAGTGAATCGACAGCCGAAGACAGCATAGCCAAAATTGTCTTTCTCTCGTCCTCTTCTTTAAATTCAAATTCCCTTTGCAGCCTTTGAACCGCTATTGAAGCCGCGTTGAGAGGATTCCTCAGTTCATGGGCTATAGCTGAAGTCATTCGAGAGATATCCCTGATCTTCTCCTTTTCACTTTGGAGTTCTTTTTCAATTTTAAAATACTTGAAATCTTTCAAAAACGACACGACCCCGATAATTTCATCGTTTTCTCGGAGCATAACGGTATCCAGTAAAAATTCCTCTTTTTTCCCTGAAGGTAAAACGATGTCGACTATGACGTCTTTCATTTCTCTCTCATTCTCGTAGGTTCTTTTTATGTGCAGTTCATCGTCCGGAAAAGACTCTCCGTATTTCATTTTTTTTTCGTCTTTGTTGCCTAACCCGAACAGTTGTCTTCCATATTCGTTTATCCTGAGAAATTTTCCCTGAGCGTTGACAATAAAAATGCCGTAATTGGAAGAATCGACAAGCTTCGTCGTGACACTCTCCGCCGAATGAAGTTCTCTTCTAAGCGAAAAATACCTTATTCCGAGTACAGATGCTATTATTGAGAGCAAAACCGCGAGCCAAAGAAAAAGAAACATAAACAGTATTCTGCCTCTGTAATCGCTTATTATTTTCTGGTAATCGTCGAGGTAGATACCTATTCTTATAACCCCTTTCGGGACTCCTTCATAACTCAAAGGTGAGATCACTTCGTAGATTCTTTTCCCTCGAAAATCCGTTTCTCTGACGATTGGTTTTTGCAGTCTTACCGAAGAGAGCAAAACAGAATCTTCCTCGATTTTGCAAAGTTGGGTTATCTTTCCGGAAGCGGATATTATACCTTCAAAACCCTGAACGGCCACGTAAGCAAAGCCAGGTGAAGTTCCGACGTCTTTGACCAGTTTCGAAACAGAAGCGTAGGACATGACCGACGCGACCCATGATTCATCGAGATAAACCACCACTGCTCCGTTGTCATCGGTTCTTACAGCGGCAAGTTTGAAACTCCTGAAAGGAATTCCGATTATGGAATCTGCTCTTTCGGTCGACCAAATGATTATTTCGTTTCTCTTCCCGCTGGTGAGAAATTTCAAACCGGGGTAATAAGGTATTTCAAGGTCTTCAGATGAAGATACGGTCACTCTTCCAGTGCTGTCGAGAATGTCTATTCTCGCCAAATTATTTTCAATAACGACACTTTTGAGATCTTCGGCGGTAATCTGCGGGTTTTTTTCTATTATGTGCGCGGTTGATATGGCGAACAACTTTAGTAGTTTTTCCTTTACCTGCCCCGACGAATACAACTGCTGTATGCTTTGGTTGTAAGCTTCGGAGAGAGCGAGAAGCTCCTTTTCGGTCATAGACAAAACAGCCTTTTCTCCGTTGTCCATGAGCAACATTGAAAACCAGATCATGAGAAATGAGACAGGCACGAGAATTACAAACACGACAGGATAAAGAGGAATTGAAAAACCGCTCTTTTTAAAAAACAAAACAGAAATCTCCCTTTGTCATTCTCACCTTACCAATAAAGTTTACTTCTATCAAAATTCAATATACCATACATAGATGATATATCGTAGCCCTAAAGACCCTTGTGTGCCTATAATGGTGTTGCTTATGTTTTGCTTGGCAGCTTTCGTGGTAGGTCTTTTTTCCGGAAAATTCATGCTTCAAAAAAACAAACTTCCTGATGAAACAAATGACACAATTCACTCTCTTCTGCTGAGGATAACGGTTCTCGAAGACAGCCTCGACAACTCTCTATGGCATTTGAATGACATATCAAAATTCAAAGACTCTGTACTTTTCGAAGGAACTTTCGAGGACACTTTAGAATAGATCTTCCGGAATATTTTTTCCTATATCCATTCTCATCCATGCGCCGTCGAATTTAATTTTTTCCGCGTCTTCATAAGCTTTTTTTCTCGCCGTTTCAAATGATTTTCCGACGCCACTCACGGTGAAAACTCTGCCTCCTGAAGTGACGAGGGATCGACCTTGTCTTTCCACTCCCGCGTAGAAAACAGAAGCATTCCGTGAAAGTGGTTGGCGTGCAAAGGAAATTGTTTTTCCTTTCTCGTATTTCAAGGGATACCCTTTTGATGCAATGACAACCGAGACGGATTTATCGTCAGAAATCTGCAAAGCGCTTTCAGCTTTTCCCCTCGCGCAGGAATAGAGAAGATCAAAAAAACCGCCTTCGATCTGTGCTAAAATCGACTGCGTCTCGGGATCGCCAAACCTGCAGTTGAACTCCAATACATAGACTTTTCCCATGGATACAATCGCGCCTATAAAAACCAATCCTCTGTATTGTATGTTTTCAGTTTTGAAATAATCGAGCAGAGGAAGAGCTATATAATCCTCTACTGTCCTCGTAAGAGTTTCACCGACAGGCGACAAAGATCCCATGCCTCCTGTGTTGGGTCCTCTATCCCCCTCAAAAGCCTTCTTGTGATCATGGGCTGTGGGAAGCCAAACAATATTCAAACCGTCAGTCGCGAAAAAAAACGAGAGTTCAAAACCTTCCAAAAACTCTTCGACGACAATTTTCTTTCCCGCTTCTCCGAGTAATTTTCCAGAAAGCATTTCTTGTCCGATACCAGCGGCTTCTTTGCCGTCACGGCATATAAAAACACCTTTACCCTGCGCCAAACCGCTCGCTTTCAGGACATATGGCGGTTTTATTTCGTCAAGGGCTCTGTAGAGTTTTTCGATAGACGCCACCTTATTCCACTTGGCGGTGGGTATGCCGGTCTGCGTCATAATCTTTTTCGCGAAAGATTTGTCCGATTCAATAGACGCGCCTTTCGCTCCGGGTCCGAAGACGACAAACCCGTGCGCTCTGAGTAAATCAGATATTCCACTGGATAGAGGGTCTTCTGGTCCAACGACAACAAGCTCAGGTGTTATTGCTTTTACAGCGTCGAGAATTTTTGGGTTGTCGCCGGTGTCGACTTCCACGTTTCGGCAATTCTTTTCTGTTCCGGGGTTTCCGGGAAGGCAGTAGACATCGGAAACATTCTCATCTTCCAGAAGCGACTCAGCGAGAGCGTGTTCTCTCGCCCCTTTACCTATGACCGCCACTTTTTTGTCTTTCATGTCAGTTGTCGCTTTCTATTGAAAGGACGCTCATGAAAGCTTCCTGGGGAATTTCAATTTTTCCCAGCATTTTCATCCTCTTTTTCCCTTCCTTTTGTTTTTCGAGCAGTTTGCGTTTTCTCGTTATGTCTCCTCCATAGCACTTCGCCGTGACATCTTTTCTCAGGGGCTTTATAGTCTCTCTCGCGATTATTTTACCGTTGACCACTCCCTGAATAGCCACTTCGTAGAGTTGACGCTTTATTGTCTTTCTCAATTTAAGGCATATTCTTCGGGCCAAGTTGTAAGCTTCGTCGCTCTGTACTATGATTGAAAGAGCGTCAATTGGTTCGTTGTTTATGAGAAAATCGAGTTTAGTCATCTTCGCCTGAGAAAAACCTGTCCACTCGTAATCGAGGGATGCGTATCCTTTTGTCGAAGATTTCAACAAGTCATGAAAATCTACTATGACGCTCGAAAGGGGCATCTCGTAGTCAACACGGACATGGTTTTCAGCGATGTATTCTATTTTTTTCTGTGTCCCTCTTTTTTCATGGCAGATTTTTATCACGTTTCCCAAAAATTCCGACGGGGTGTGTATGGAGACTTGCGACATGGGCTCCTCTATACTCTCTGTTTCCGACGGACCAGGAAGTTCAGAGGGGGAATTAACCTCCCGGATTTCTCCGTTCCTCAAGGTCACCCTGTAGGGTACTGTGGGAGCCGTGACGACGAGTTCTACGCCGAACTCCCTCTCCAGCCTTTCCTGAACTATGTCCATGTGCAAGAGACCCAAAAAACCAGCCCTGAATCCGAACCCGAGGGCGTTCGATTTTTCCGGAGAGAACACGATCGCTGAATCGTTTATTGAAAGCCTTTCGAGGCTCTCCTTGAGATCCCTGTATTTGTCGTTTGTAGAAGGATACAGACCCGCGTATACCATGGGTTTTGATTTTCTGAAACCCGGAAGAGGTTTTACCAGCATCCCGGACAAAGTCAACGTGTCGCCTATGTTGACATCTTTCAACGATCTTATTCCGGCAGAAACAAAACCGACTTCGCCGGTTGAAATTTTTTTGGTCTCGTTTATCTCGGGGGAAAAAAAACCTAAGTGCTGAACGTCGAATTCTCTGTCGGCGCTTACGAGTTTTATTCTGTCTCCTGTTTTCAACTCGCCTGAGACCACCTTGACAAACAAAACAGCTCCCCAGAACTCGTCGTAGTAGCTGTCGTAGACCAGAGCTCTCAAATCCGCGTCTCTCGTCTTTACTGGAGGAGGAACATATTCTACTATGCTTTCGAGAAGTTCTTCGATACCGTGACCCGTCTTGGCGCTGACCATGACCGAGTTTTCCGTGTCGAGGCCGAGGTATTCTTCTATTTCAAATTTGGTCTTTTCTGGATCTGCGGAAGGTAGGTCTATCTTGTTTATCACGGGTATTATCTCAAGCCCCTGGTCTATGGCGAGATAAGCGTTGCTAACAGTTTGGGCTTGAACCCCTTGGGTGGCGTCGACTACGAGAAGAGCTCCTTCGCAGGCTGATATCGACCTTGAAACTTCATAGGAGAAATCTACGTGTCCGGGTGTGTCTATGAGGTTGAGCTGGTATTGATGCCCCTCACTGGATTTGTAGTTCATCCTCACGTTGTGCGATTTTATGGTTATTCCTCTTTCTTTCTCCAGGTCCATGTTGTCCAAATACTGTTCGAGTTTTATCCTTTTGTGGACGGTCTGGGTGTGTTCGAGAAGCCTGTCGGCGAGCGTCGACTTGCCGTGATCTATGTGGGCGATTATACAGAAATTCCTTATGTCGTTTTTAGCCATCCATGTTTCTATATCAAGGACTCGCCTTTTGTCAATCCGAGATTTGACGCTTCGTAAAAATCCGCGCTCTCACTAAAACACGTTACTTGTCATAGGCTCAGATTTCGTTTACAAACGCCGTATTTTATGGTTTAATCTGGAAATAAAACCTCATATTATTGTAAAGGGGTGTGAATGAACCGAAAAATATTATTTTCCTTGTCTTTATCGGTTTTGTTTTTTTGTTCACCTTACAGGGGAACTTCAACCGACAGTCAAGTAACGGCGGTAGAAGACGATTATCCCTACGTCGAAGCGGTCTCCGCTGACACTCTGGCCTCGATAATGCTGACGATAGCCGAAGAACAATTCACACAGGCGAACGAAGCTCTGAAAAGTTCAAATTTTCTTCTCGCGCACCAGTTCGCCAACGACGGCATGCGGTACCTTCTGGACATTCCCATAGAAGACGTGGAGGATTCATTTCTAATAAGCAGGTACAACATCAACCTCAGAAGGCTGTCTTCGGCTCAGATAAGGGCGGCGAACTCACTCTGGGGCTACCCGGTCATCGAGACATCCGACTTCAGGCTGATACCTATAAACCCCGACGAGTCCGAAAGGCTGAGGCAGTCATTGAACACGTGGACAGGTCCAAGCAGAAACACACTTATAGGCTGCTTGAGAAGGGGCGGTCAATACTTGCCGCTGATAGAAGAAGTTCTCGAGGACTACAACCTGCCTCATGATATTGCGTATCTACCGATAATCGAAAGTGGATACAATACTGGCGCTATTTCACCCGCTTCAGCGGTCGGAATGTGGCAGTTCATACCAGGAACAGCGCGGACTTTCGGTTTGACCATAAACAACTACGTCGATGAAAGACGCGACCCGTATAAATCGACTATAGCCGCGGCGAGATACCTCTCGTCACTTTACGAGAGGTTCGGAGACTGGAAGCTCGCTTTTGCTGCTTACAACTGCGGCGAGGGGACCGTTGAAAGAGCAATAAACAACGCGGGAACAAACGATTTCTGGAAGCTCTCCCTTCCGAGCGAGACCATGATCTATGTACCCTATGCTCTCGCTGTCATGCTCGTCGCGAGAGAACCCGAGATTTACGGAATGTCGATTGATTACGCTGCGCCACTGGAATACGACACAATACACCTCAACGGCCCGGTTCAGCTCTCTGTAATAGCCAATTCAACCGGTTCTTCAAAAGACGATATAAAGAAACTCAACCCGCACATTCTTCAGGATTTTACGCCTCCGGGCGATTATCCTTTCGTTTTGAAGATCCCCTCGGGCACAAGAGACATGTTCAAAGCGAGTTTCGACATTTTACCTGACTCTCTGAAATACCTTTCTTCCACACAGATAAGCTCACGGACAGCCCCTGTTGTAACTACCCCGACTTGGAAATATTACACAATAAGGTCCGGTGACACGCTTTCGAGAATAGCCAGGAGGCTCGGGGTCACCGTCGAAGAGCTGAAGAGATGGAATCCAAACGACGCCGGCGGAAGGTACCTTCAGATCGGCGCGAAACTCAGATATCGTTGATAGAATAGCATTCAACCAGGAGGGCTGATGACTAGAAAAGAATTGACCGTAATCCTGCTCCTCGGTATTTTGTCTGTCTTTATCGGCTGCACAAAAAAACCGCAGGTCGAACAGATCGAATTGGCCGAATTAGTTCCAAATGACATCCCCATGTTTTTATACGTCGACCTTCAGAAAATAAATGCGGATGCGATATTGACGAAAGTTTTTAAAGATGAAACAGAGGACTTCGACTACCAGGAATTCAAAGACAACGGATTCGACCCGACGGGTAAAATCGGGATGGCGATGCTAGATCTGGAGTTTTCAAACCAGGAAGACATGAAACCGCCTACTTTTGTCCTTTTAATTCCTTCTACGAATCCTGAAAAACTCCTTGAATACATCATATCCAAGACCAAAGAAGAAGGAGACCAGGAAATAACACAAGACGGTGATTTCACGGTGATAAAGGACGAAGACGGCGAGAACATTTATTTCACCGAATTTGAGAGCTATGTACTTTTTGGAATGGGGGAAAAATTCAAAGACCTGCACCAGAAGATGGCTCAGACAAAACCTGAAAACTCCCTCGCTCAATGTCCTGAATTCAAAGAATCGTATTTATCCATCGGGATGGAATCTCCTGCTCTCTACGCCTACATCGGAGGAAGTTTTTACGATGTACTCGAAAAAAGTTTGAAAGAAAGTGCCGACACACTGGATGAGATAGCTTCCGCTTTCATGGATATGCCGGAAGTAGAATACGCTGTTATCGGCGGTGACATCGAACAAAAAAGGATCGTTCTCAAATCATACGCCAAATACGGGGAAGATATTTCAAATCACCCCATGGTGGCTCTGTATCTTGCCGAGTTGCCGAGCGGAGTCGCGGATTTAAGCGAATTAAGCGGAGACCTGACGCTTTACATGCGGCTTGTAATGGATTTTATGGTTCTCAAAGAAATGGTCTCTCCTTTCATGGAAGGGCAAATCGATTTCTCCCAATTCGGCATGACCGAAGACGAATTCTGGGGCATGCTTAGAGGCGATATACAGTTGATGATCGGGAACTTCAACATGACAGCTCCGGAAGCCGGTGGGATAGTCGGTCTAAACAACAAGGAAACGCTGATAAAAATCATGACAATAGCCGTTGCGGGAGCAGGAGGAGCCCTCAAGGGAGAGAACGATTCCTACACGTTCACTCAGGGTAACAACGTCGTCGACATTAAAATAAACGAAAACGAAGCGGTCGTTCTCTTGAACACCCAGTCATTTTCAGCTTCGGGAACAACCTTGAAACAGAAGCTTGAGGAAGCCGGAATAGAAAATCCCGATCAATACCCGGTTATTATATATATAGACGCCCAGAAAATACTTCCTATGATGAGAATGTTCGCGCCTGAAGCGGGTGAGAAACTCTCCTTCATCGGGACGGTAGCTTCAGCCAGCAAGATCGAAGACATGACTTCAACAGGGATATTTATCGTAAACGGTTCGGGTGAAAATATTCTCGAAGACATAATCTCGGCCTTTTAACACTTTTCCCGGGGCGAAATTATCGCCCCGGGATTTCAAACACTTTTAATCCATTCACCATTTTTGATTTTTCCCGAGTCAATAAACGTTGACCTGGTGAAATATCTTTCAATAGCCTTTTTCAAAACATCATATTCCCTGAACGGACCTCGGTCGCAATAAATCGTCCTTTTCTCAAAGCCAAGCATTTTCAAAAAGGTCAATTCCGACACAATTCCATAACCGGGTTTCGTGACAACGCAGTCTGATGCGAGCAATACATCGGGAAGCCTATGTATATGCGTAGATATCATCCTGACGTTTTTTGTAATAAACTTATCTTCAAATCCAGGAATCAAAACCGTATATGCATCCCCCCTGTTCTTGAAATCCGAAAAAACGTTGAAGCCTCCGAAAGCAAAGACCACCGTCTTTCTACCCTTTTCCACTCCCAAGTGTTCCTTCGCTTCAACAGGGTTTGACAATAAAGGTCTCCTTCCAACGAGTCCAGTCCTAATTTTTTTTTTGAAATTATCCAGACCCCCTGAAAAAGGGAGCTCGAAGACAACGTCAGTTTCCGAATACTTTTTCCTGTAGAATTTCTCCAAAGTTGAATATTTTGAATCTACCCGGGCAAAACCTCCATAAATCCAGTCCCATGTGAAATTTCCCACTATATAACCTGGAATGCCGAGTTTTCTTGCGGCTGAAATAGGAACAGGAGATACGTCGGAAAAAACAGCTTCGATTTTGTTTTTTGAAATGAAATCTAATTCTCTTTGGACCAATTTTTCGTATTCTGATATGTATGCGAAGTTCTCTTTTAGGGTTTTTTCCAAATCCATTTCAAGCGCGTCTTTTTGAGCTACACCTATATCGGTACATTGCTCTGTGTAGGACTTAGCCCCGATGTCGCAATACCCGAAATTTTTTGCGATTTCAAAAGGGTACCCGCACACTACACGGGTATCGAAACTGGAAAATTTTTTTATTATCTCAAAACTTCTCGTAATGTGGCCGAAACCGTGAGAAGAAATGTAATAAGCGGTTTGAATTCTCAAATTTGAAGGTCTATGAGCATTATTTCGGTGTCTTTGAGACCCGATGCATTTACAGCCCACGCGTCAATTTCGCTGTAGACTTTTTGGGCGAAATCATCAAAATTCTCATGTTGGTGGGAAGAAAGAATGCTGACAATCCTTTCTTTTCCTATCTTTTCGTATTTGACGTTTCTCAATTCAAAAATGTCAGTAGAACTCAAAAACAGCCGTTTTGCAGTTGTCTGAAGATCGGGAGTGTAGTTTGTCACTCCTTCAGGGGTCAAACAAAATAAAGATTCGCAGTTTTCTGAAATTGCATCAAAACTTTTAGAACCGATTACAATCAAAGCAGACTGGGTAACAACCAGAGAAGTGATTTTTTCGAAAAAAGAGTTTAAACCGTTGTTGTCTTTTAACTCATAGGTCAGGTTTTCAAGTCTGCTTATTTTCAGCCAGTCGAGTTCATCAGGAACCCACTTCAAATATCCGCAGAACGTTTTATCCTGATACTTGAAAAGGAAAAAAGCGCATTCGCCGGCGTCGTCGCCGTTTATTTTTTTTATCTCAACCCTTTCATCTCTACCTTTTTTAAAACTTTCAAAAACCTCTTCCCTTATTTTCTTTTTCTCTTCTCTTTTTATCTCTTCGGATAAATTATCAATTTTTAAGAGAGCGGTTAAAACGCCGGAAACTCTTCTCGAGAAAACCGTCAGAGCATCCATAATGGTCTTGTCCATCGGTTTTCGCGGTTTGGTTCCCATCGCAAACGCGATCATCTCCCATCCGGAGAAAAAAGGCAGAATCCAATAACCTTCTTCTTTTTTTACCTGCAGCATATCTTCGACGGAAAGGTTTCTAAAACCCGGACTTGTCTCTTCCTCAAATACCACCGGTTTTGTAGTGCTTTCGAGAAAATTGACCAATCCGTCCTTTCGAGAAGCGTCAAATACACCGCAGGACGTGTTCTTTGAACCTGAAAGGCACGCAAATGATTGCTTTCTTCTCGCGTATACCCAGCATTTTTCGCAGCCGACAGACTGCAAAAGGGTCTCGCCAAGTCTTTTCGCGAATTCCACTGTGCTTTCGTTTATGCTGATGGTTTTCTCAAAATTCATGAGGTTTTGAATTCTTTTATCGGGATTGCCGTAGAAAGCCATATACATAAGTGAGAAAGAATATTTGAAAGACCATGCCAAAAATAGCGACCCGAGCATACCCATGACGAATATCTTCCATTTGCCGAGGTTCAAAAACGACGCTGGCATAATTGAAATCAAAAAGAAAGATGCTGATGAAACCAGAATAGACAGCAAAAACACAACAAGTTTTCTCGAAGGAACGTTTTTCAAATTCGGGATTAAATCTTCAAGAAGAAAAAATAAAGCGAACAGGACAGAATACAGGGGTTTTTTATCCGGTGCAAACAATACGAAGACAACCCATAAAAATACCGAGAGAAACGCCCCCATGACAAAGTGTTCGGATTTCCTCTTGTGTGTGACCGAACATTTTTTTGAAACGAAACGGCTGGTAGCCAGAACGAGGAAAACGGATGCTGACAATGCCAAAATGTAAAGTCCCTTCAATAAAACAGCCTCGAAGCTTCCGCCCAAAAAAGCGCTGACGAAAAAAAAGAAAGATGAGAAGACAAAAGAAAGTAGATAGAAAATTCTGACAAAGAGAAAGCCCGACTTGCTGTAAAAGGGTTTCTCTTCCGGGAAAACCATGGAAAGATGAAAAAGTAACGAGGTTATGAAAGAGAGGCTTATCGCCTTAAGAGAATTCAACGAGTTTCCGTGTCCACAAAAAAGAAGAGCCGTAAAAAGCGAGAGGAAACACGATACGACCAAATACTTCGGCATTTTAGACCTGGGAAATTTGGTCAACAAAAGAAAAATGGGGATGACAGGAGAAAACAGTATTGACGGGTTCATTACTCCTCTGGACAAAGAAAAGACAGCTGGCAAAACAGTCAGGATAAAAACTAAAACTGCCGAGATTTTGATTATTCTTTTAAAGTTCCTGTCTCTGGAGTTTCTCATCATACCCCGCACTCTTCGCATCCGCCTGAATACTCAGAGTCCACGGTTTTGAGGCGGCAAACTTTGTCCCTCGGTTTGACGAGAACCTGGCTGTCTTTACTTCCGTCTCTGTATATTGTGATTCCTTTGCACCCGAAATCGTAAGCGTTGAGGTAAACCTCTTCTATTTGTTTCCGCGTGGCGTCGCTCGCGAAATTGACGGTCTTGCTCACCGCGTTGTCCGTGTACTTCTGGAAAGCAGCCTGTATTCTGACGTGCCAGACAGGATCTATATCGTGAGCTGTTACAAATAGATTTTTCAGCTTTTCTGGTACTGTATCTATATCTTTGAGTTTTTCACCTTCGCTAATTCGGGATATTATGTATTTTTCGTCCAACCCTTCGATTTTTAGCGCTCTGCTGAGCTGTTCGTTGACTTCCAAAAATTGAGTTCCGTCCAAAACATTTCTGATAAATACCAGATCAAAAAAAGGCTCTATACCGCTAGAAGTTCCGGCTATTATGCTTATCGAACCAGTTGGTGCGATAGTAGTCAGAGTGGCGTTTCTTCTCGGTTTTTCACCTCTTTTCGCCATCTCGCTTAATGCAAAACTAGGAAAAGCGCCTTTTTCCAAAGCGATTTCTTTTGAGGTCATGTCGGCTTCGGCGGTGATGAATTTCATCACTTCTTCGGCGGTGTTTTCTGCCTCTTTGGAGTCATACCTGATTCCTAGAGACACAAGAAAATCGGCGAAACCCATAAGTCCCAATCCGATTTTTCTGTTCATCTTTACGGTCTTTTCAATAATCGGAAGGGGGTATTTGGATACTTCTATGACGTCATCGAGAAACCGAACGCATAATGACACGACTTGACCCAAAGAATCCCAGTCCACGCTTTTGTTTTTTACGAATTTCGAAAGGTTTATCGAACCGAGATTGCATGCCTCATTCGGAAGCAGGGGCTGTTCGCCGCAGGGGTTCGTGGATTCAATCAACCCCAAATCCTTCAAACTGTGCAGTCGGTTTATCCTGTCTATAAAAAGAATTCCCGGATCGCCTCTTTCCCATGCTTTTGAAACTATCAGCTGAAAAATTTCATGGGCGTCAGCTTTCGCCGTCTCCCTTCCGTTTCTGGGGTTGACCAGTGAATACTTTCTGCTTTTTTTTACCGCCTCCAGAAAAGAATCTGTCAGAGCAACGGAGATATTGAAATTCGAGAATTGTCCGTCGATGGATTTCGAAGTTATAAAAGATACTATGTCAGGATGGTCAACCCTCAGAACCCCCATGTTCGCGCCTCTTCTTTTACCCCCTTGTTTGATAACTTCGGTCGCGACATCGAAAACTCTCATGAAGGAAACGGGTCCGGAAGCGATTCCTCCCGTAGACCTGACTTCGTCGTTTGCAGGCCTGAGTCTGGAAAACGAGAACCCTGTGCCTCCACCAGTCTTGTGAATCAAAGCCGCGTATTTAACCGCGTCGAAAATATCTTCTATCGAATCCTCCACGGGTATGACAAAACAAGCTGAAAGTTGAGGGAAATCAGTACCCGCGTTCATCAGCGTCGGTGAATTCGGCAGAAATATTTTTTCTTTCATAATCTCGTAAAACTTTTCTCTCCATTGTCCCGGTTTATCCTCCGCTGAAGATACATATTTCGCAACTCTTTCGAACATTTCGCAGGGAGATTCTTTTATGTTTCCAACAGCGTCTTTGAGAAGGTACCTTGATTTTAAAACTTCGAGAGCGTTTATCGGAAGTTTTGTCTCATCTCCTTCAATGCCCAAAATAACTTTTTTCGCGGTTCTTAATGAAGCCCTCTCCTGCCTGTATATGATGTATGCTTTAGCCACATCGAAATAACCAGCTTTCATCAGCTCATTTTCTACCAAGTCCTGTATTTTCTCGATGTCCACGATTTCATCGAAGGTTTTATCGATTTCTTCAACGACGCTTTTTGTTATCAGTGCAGCCGGACCTGGATCCAAGCCTTTTGCTTTAAAGGCTTTTGATACAGCTCTGTCAATTTTTTCCGGGTCGAATTGAACGATTGTGCCGGATCTTTTTTTTACTTTCATATAAAACCTCTTGCGCTGACTTTTGAAAAATATTTCTTTGCGGTTTGAACCATTTCTTCAATGACTTCCCTTTTGTGTGGCTTGATTTTTTTGTAATCTTCTGAAAAGGTCTTATCAGGGATAAAATTTTGAATCACGTATCTTCTGTCTCCCCCGAGAACAGAGCCAATCCAGGTGATGTCCCCTATTTCGACAAGTCCGGGGACGGCCGTAGTCCTCAATTCATAGGCTATATGTTCAGAATCTAAAATTTTCACAATTTCAGCAATACCTTCAAAATTGAATTTTACTCCGGTTGCAGCGTCATATTTTTCAGGTGAACTTTTGACGTCCATGGAAACATAGTCCACAATTCTTTTTCTTGCAATCTCTTCTATCTTTACGGGGTTCGTGCCGTTTGTGTCAAGTTTTACCTGAAACCCTTTTTGTTTGAGATCAGACATGAAATCAGCCAAATCATTTTGTAGAGTCGGTTCACCTCCGGTAATCGCGACCGAATCTATAAGCTTCTTTCTGGCTTCAAGAATTTTGAACGCCTCATCTAAACTCATGAAATTTTCATTTTTGAAAGGTATGAGTTCCGGGTTATGGCAGTAAGGGCATCTGCAATTGCAGCCCTGAGTAAAAAACACCGAGCTCAGATGTTCTGGATAATCAATCGCTGAAAACGGGAGAAATCCTCCAAAGACCATTTCTGACAACCGTTCTTTCTATCACGCAGGGACAGCAGCCATTTTTGTGTTATCTCTCCGCTTGGATTCGTCGGTATTTTGCCGCGAATCTTTTTCGACCTTGTATGTGATCCTCTCCGAAAATTCTTCCTTTTTGCCCTTGTTCCAATTCTTCACCGGTCTGTAGTACCCAACGACTCTGCTGTAAATCTCTGTCTCTCTGCCGCACTTAGGGCAGGTTTCGACTTTCCCTTTTATGTAACCGTCTACAGGGCACACAGAAAAGGTCGGTGATATGGTGAAGTAAGGTAAAGTGTATCCGTAGGCGACCTTTCTTACAAGGTTTTTAATGCTGGATGAATCGCCACTCTCTCCAAGAAATATATGCAGGACGGTTCCACCGGTGTATTTTGTCTGCAGTTCTTCCTGATGCTCTAAAACTTCAAATACGTCCTGAGAAAAATCGACCGGAAGAAGGCTTGAGTTAGTATAGTATGGGTTTTCGCTTCCGCTGGTTATTATATTTCTGAACATTTTCTTGTCTATTTTCGGCAGTCTGTAAGATGCTCCTTCGGCAGGAGTGGCTTCTAAATTGTACATACTACCAGTCTGCTGCTGGAACGACATCAGTTTTTCGCGCATAAAATCCAGAACTCTTGCCGCAAAAGCTTTGCCTTTGGGCGTCGAAATATCGTTTTCAGGACCCATGAAATTCAACACGGCTTCATTCATGCCTACCAGCCCTATGGTAGAGAAATGATTTTCGAGCGTACCCAGATAAACCTTAGTATAGGGAAAAAGCCCTTTCTCCATGTTTTTTTCCACGATTTTCCTCTTTATTTCAAGGCTGTCCCTGGCAATATTCATGACAGACGACAGTCTTTTAAAAAATTCATCTTCATTCGACGAAAGGTATCCAATTCTCGGCATATTGATAGTCACTACGCCTATGGATCCGGTTTGCTCTCCGCTTCCGAAAAGTCCTCCTGTTTTGTTTTTGAGCTCTCTTATATCGAGCTGCAGCCTGCAACACATGGATCTTACATCGGAGGGTTTAAGAGAACTGTTTACGAAATTCTGGAAATAGGGAATTCCGTATTTTGCAGTCAATTCAAATAGCAAATCGACATTTTCATCTTCCCAGTCGAAATCCCTTGTTATGTTGTATGTGGGGATGGGAAAAGTGAATATTCTGCCTGTCGAGTCGCCTTCCATCATCACTTCTATAAAGGCTTTGTTGATGATATTCATCTCTTTTTGAAAATCTCCGTATACGAAATCCGTGAATTCGGTGCCTATCTGAACGGACTGGTCTTTCAAGTCTTCGGGGACAACCCAGTCAAAAGTCAGGTTAGTGAAAGGGGTCTGCCCTCCCCACCTTGAAGCCACGTTGAGGTTGAATACAAACGCCTGTATAGCCTGTTTAACTTGCTGGTAATTGAGGTTGTCAAACCTGACATAAGGAGCAAGATACGTGTCAAAAGAGCTGAAAGCCTGCGCTCCGGCCCACTCGTTTTGAGCTGTGCCCAAAAAGTTAACTATCTGACCGAGAGCGGAGAGTAAATGCCTGGGAGGTTGGGCGGAAACTTTGGCTTCTACCCCGCCAAAACCTTGGGTCAAGAGGTTTCTTATCGACCAACCCGCGCAGTACCCAGCAATCCCCATCGAAAGATCGTGGATGTGTATGTCCCCATGCCTGTGAGCATAGGACACTTCCGGCGGGTATATTTTGTTTAGAGTGTAATTTGCGACCACGCTTCCAGCGGCGTGAAGAAGAAGCCCGGAAAAGGAGTAATCCGAGTTGGAATTTTCGTTGACACGCCAATCGCTCTGCTGGACGTAACTGTCGAGTGTGTCTACGACGTCGAGCAGAGATTTTCTGACGTCTCTTAAGCTTTTATGCTGTTCTCTGTAGAGTATGTATGCTTTCGCGGCGTCGTATTCGTTGTTTTCAAAAAGTTTTTTCTCGACTATATCCTGTGTTTCTTCGACTTCAGGATAATATCCTCTCTGAGATGATTTCAAAATACTATAGGTCTCTTCGGAAATTTTCTTTACCTTTTCCTGGTCAGACACTCCGACGGCTGCAAGAGCTTTGCTTATAGCATTTTCTATTCTCGAAATCTCAAACGGCATAATCCTGCCGTCTCTTTTTTTCATGTAATTCATGTCTCTCATCTACTTCTTACCTCCGTCTGACATTTTCTCGAGTTCTTTCAAGAACTCTTCTTTATCTTTAAACTGTCTGTAAACAGATGCGAATCTGACGTAAGAGACTTCGTCGATGTCTTTCAGCGCTTTCATAACCTTCTCTCCAATTTCTTCAGAGGGGACTTCGACCTTCGACAGCGTGTAGACATCAGCTTCTATGTCGTCCACAATTTTTTCAATTTGATCCCTCGAAATCGGCCTTTTCTTGCAAGCCAATTCTATGCCTTCTAAAAGTTTTTCCCGGCTGAAAGGTTCTCGTCTGTCATCTTTTTTTACCACCATCAAAGGGACTTTCTCGACGTATTCATAAGTTGTGAACCTTTTTGAACAGTTGAGACATTCCCTTCTTCTCCTGACAGAATGTCCCTCTTTGCTCGGTCTAGAATCGACAACTTTATTGTCTTCACTTCCACAAAATGGACACCTCATATTGCCTCCTATGAATTAGTCGAGACTATATTTTGTGGTATCTGTACTCATTTGTCAAGGGATAGTATAAAAATATTTTTCACTAAAAAATAAAGTTATAAGATTCGATAAATCGCAGTATACAATAAATAATTAAAGTTATGGTTTAAATTAATAGGTCTGAGGCGGAACAGAGCCTTTCTGCGCCAAAAATGCCGCGTCTTTCAAGGCTTTCATCTCGTCTCCTCCAGGCAGGCAAAAGAAACTGCCCATCCATTGGACTCTATTTTTTATGAATTCGACTATGAAATCGCAATAAGCGATTCCCCCTGTGAGCACAATAGCGTCAGGTCTTTCGCCAAGAGCGCCACAGAGAGAACCCGTCTCTTTGCATATCTGATAAGCCATTGCCTCAATTACATCTTTAGCATATTCAACAGTCACGGAAGGCAATATTTGAGATTTCTCTTTATCCGTCAAATCCCTGTTTTCTATGAACTTCTCAAGAATTATCAGGTCTGAAGTTCCCAGGTAAGCAACGAGGCCGCCTCTGCCTTTGATTTTAAGCTTAATCTCTTGATGGGTGAAATTACCCGAAAAGCACATTTTTGCCAATCCTCCCGAAGGAACGCCTCCGCTTCTTTGAGGTGTAAAAGGTCCATCCCCGTCGAGTGCGTTGTTGACATCGACGACTCTTCCCTTTCTGTGAAGCCCAACTGAAATCCCTCCTCCACCGTGTATTATTATCATGTTCAATTCTTCGTATTTTTTACCCATATTTTCAGCGACGTTTCTCCCCACCCTCCTCTGGTTGAGAGCGTGAAAAATTGAAATTCTCGGGTTTTCCGGCATGCCTGAATACCTCGACCATTTCCACATTTCATCGACTACGACAGGATCGGATATGTAAGCATCGATTTCTTTTCCGGAAAATTCCTTTACCCTGTCAGCCAACGCTTTGGCTAGTATTCCTCCAAGATTCGAAGGGTGATCACCGTTCAGCCCATTTTTTAGGTCTTCGAGCATATCATCGGTGACGAGATAAGTTCCTCCGGGAATCGGCTTGAGCAAACCTCCCCTTCCTATAACAGCGTCTATTTGTCCAATGTCCACGTTCTTTTCTTCGAGTGTTTTCATTATGAGGGCAAACCTTAACTCGTACTGAGAAATTACAGACTTTGATTCGTAAGGTTTCATTTCTTCTGCGGAATACCTGGTCACCGCGTGAAATATCTCTTCATCTCCGTCAAAAAAACTCAATTCGTCGCTTGTAGATCCAGGGTTTATGACAAAAATTTTCAACATACATTCACTCCCCATTCAATGGCTAAAACGCCCCCTTTAAAACAAGCCTTCGTAAGTGATCTCCATACACCTCGCTATTTTCGACCACCTGGTGCCGCTTTGCCCATTTTCGGTGACGTTGATAAAATAAAAGGCGACGCTCAAATCGTTTGAAGGCCAAACCTTCAGTCCTGCGTTCAAGTATCCTCTGCCCTCCCCGAAAATGCCGTCATTCTCCATATCGTTGAGAGCGAATCTGTAATCAGCCAACAATTCAACTATTCTCTCGAAGCAAACCTGGCCACCCGCAAAAATGTCGACGGCGTTTTCCGTGCTGTCTGCGTCCGGTTCAAAAGAAAGTCCTCCGTGAAGCCCTAAATAATCGAACACTGCGAAGGCCTTGCTGCCTACGAGATAAAACTCCGATGGTTTTCTGTCAAACCTGCTGTATCCCCTTTCGTAAGAACCGTAGCCAAAAGAGCTGTAACCTACGGCGACAGCCGGAAAATAGATGTTTTCTTCAAAAATCCTGAAACGAGCTTCTATGAAAGGATAAGGGTTCCAGTCCGGATCCCCTTCTCCGATGATGTTCCCTCCCCCGTAACCCAAAATTACGTAAAACCTGTTGATAAAAGCCACTCCGGTATACCCCGTGAGTCTTCCGCCGGGATCTTGTCGAAGGTCGAATACATAACCACCGTGTGGAGGGACCCCTGCTGTGGGCACTTCTATGACTTTAAGAGGTTGAAAATCCGCGTAAGAACAACTAAAAGCTGCAGTTAAAATCAAAAAAGCAGATATAAAATATCTCATGAACCCTCCCTAGCAGCTGATTTCAGCCACGTATTTTACTTTACCCCTGTAATCAACAATATTCTCCAATTCATTCACCAGAGATCTGTCGAAACACACGCTTAGACCGCTCTTTATTTTTATCTTCCTGTTTCTCTCTCTCAGCAAAAAAAACACTTCACATTCTCCATTGTGCAAATCAATTGCTTCTTTGATGTTATTCAAAACAGAGTCTTTCATGTCTTCTTCTTTGATTTCAATTTGCAGAAATTTTTTGCTCTGTGAAATAGCGTCATCAATTGGTTTCGCTTCATCGGCGTAGAGAATTTTTTTTCCGTCGACTTTTTTTGTCACACCCCTTACGGCGATTATCTTCCCTATATATTTTCTCGACAAAAAACCAGAATGAATCTTGCTGTCGGGATTGACTAAAACGACTTCCATAACAGTATTCTTGTCCTCAAGGGTCAAATTGAGGCTTTCTTTTCCATTCTCGACTTTTATTAGCATTCCGGCGGCATAGCAATTTTCATCCTTGACGTTGGGCAGTTCACATATTTCGCAGAGTCCTTTGAAATTTATGAATTTTTTGTATTCTTCGAGTGGGTAGGCGTCAATTTTAAACCCGAAAGCCTCCTGCTCCGCATCCACCTTTTCCCTGTAAGACCATGGGTCCACAGAGATACTGTCAATTTCATGCCGGTCGAGTTCTCCGTTGCCGAAGAGTTCTATCTGCCCCATAAGCTTGTGTTTTTTCTTAGAAGCCGCTTTTTCAATTCCTTTGTCGAAGTAGTCGAGAAGCTTTTTTCTGTCCGGATCTAAATCGTCAAAAGCCCCTGCTTTTACTAGATACTCCACAGTTCTTTTGGTTGCGGAATCGAAATTTATCCTGTTTAAAAAATCGTCAAAATCTTTGAACAGCCCTCTCTCCTCCCTCTCATGGACTATCTCGTTCGCAGCCTTTTCACCTACATTTTTTATCGCTCCGAGGGCGTACCTGATGTACTTGTTTTCAACGGAGAAGGCGACCTCGGAATAATTAACCTGAGGCGGGAGTATATTTATCTTCAAACGCCTCGCTTCTTCGACGAATTCGGCAATTTTGTCGGTGTTTGAAATCTCCGTTGTCAAGGTCGCTGTAATGAATTCGACAGGATAGTGCGTTTTGAGATATGCAGTGTAATAGGCTAAAAAAGCGTATCCTGCTCCATGGGATTTATTGAAGCCGTACCCGGCGAAAGGTTCTATCATTTCCCAAATTTTCTGCGCTGTTTTTTTGTCTATTCCCCTTTCACGGGCTCCATTAAAAAAATTTTCCTTTTCGCTTTCCATCACTTCCTTTTTTTTCTTTCCCATAGCTCTTCTTAGAATGTCGGCTTTTCCGAGGTTGTAACCCGCGACCGCGCTTGTAATCTGCATCACCTGTTCCTGATATATCGGTATCCCGTATGTCTCTTCGAGAATAGGTTTAAGGCATTCGTGCAAAAAATCGGTTTTCTCTTTTCTGTTTTTTCTCGCAATGAATTTGTCTATGTGATCCATCGGACCCGGTCTGTAGAGAGATATTATAGCAATTACTTCCTGTATGGATTCCGGCTTGAGTTGAACGCAGAGATTTTTCATACCTTTCGATTCAAGTTGAAAAATGCCCTTCGTCTGACCGGAAGAAAGCAGTTTAAAAGTCTTTTTGTCTTCTAGAGAAATCTTTTCCATATCGACAGGGTTGTTTCTCGACTTTTCGATGAGATCAACCGTCTTGTCTATTGTCGTCAGAGCTGTGAGGCCGAGAATATCTACTTTTATGAGTCCAACATCGGTAATTGAATCCATGTCATACTGGCATACTATTTGACCGAATTTGTCTTTTCTTAGAGGGACAAAATCGGTGAGGTTTCCTGGCGCTATGATGAATCCGGCGGCGTGAATCCCGGGTTGTCTTTTCAGACCTTCGAGCTTAGAAGCAATTTGGACGAGTTTTACAAGTCTTGCGTCAGAATCGACTTTTTCTCTGAATCCGTTTAAATTGTTTTCATAAACCCATTCGACATCAGATCTTGAATCTTCCGAAGGTTTGTCGATGAAGTAAGTTTCAGGCATATTCGAGGACAATTCATCTATTTCTTTTGGGGTGAGACCGAGAACTTTGGCGACGTCTCTGACAACTTGTCTTGCTCCAAGACTCGCGGCGGTACCTATGTAGCAAACAGCGTCTCTTCCGAATCTTCTCACCATGTATTCTATTACTTCGTTTCTCCTGTCGTCGGCAAAGTCGAGGTCGATATCTGGAGCCGTCACCCTTTCGGGGTTCAAAAACCGTTCGAAAAGAAGAGAATATTCCATCGGATTTATCGTCACTATGTCGAGACAGTAAAGGACCATGCTGCCGACAGCCGATCCTCTTCCCGGTCCGACTCGGATCTTGTTTTTTTTCGCTTCTCTGACTATATCCGCAATTATTAGAAAATAACCAGCGTATCCAGTCTGTTCAATTACACTCAATTCTTCTTCTATTCTCGAAACAATTTTCTCTGTCATACCCCCTTTAAATTTTTGCTTCGCCCCTTCCCATGTCAGATGTTTCAAGTATTCCTCCGGTCTTTTAAACCCCGGGGGTATGTCAAAATCAGGCAGTCTCGGAGAATTTGGGTCAAGCGTCATCTCAAAAACGCATTTTTCGGCAATTTTAACGGTGTTTTCCAACGCCTCCGGCACTTCACGAAAACTTTCGTACATTTCTGCTTGTGATTTGAAATATATCCCTTTCGGGCTCGTCATTCTGTCTTCATCAGTGAATGTCTTCTTCGTGTTTATGCACAAAAGAGCTTCATGAGCCAAATGATCCTGTTTATCAATAAAATGGACATCATTTGTGGCGACAACTCCTATTCCGGCTTTCTTGGCAAGTTCAATTTGAGCTCTGTTGAGCGAATCGTTTTGAGGAAGGCCTATATCCATGAGTTCGAGATAGAAATCGCCATGAAAAATTTCAGAGAGTATTCCGGCGAATTTTTCGGCTCCCTTTTCGTCTCCAGCCAAAAGTCTTCTGGGTATCTCCCCGCTCATGCATCCTCCAAGCGCTATCAACCCTTCGGAATAGCTGCCGAGGATATCAATATCTTGCCTTGCTCTGCCCCAGAAATACCCTTCGATAAAGCCTAGCGAAGAGAGCTTGACGAGGTTTTTATACCCTGCTTCATTCTTGCAAAGAAGGGTGAGGTGCCTGAAATCCGAAACTTTGCTTTTTGCCCTAATCCCAGCAGGATCAATGTAAGCTTCCATCCCTATTATCGGTTTTACGCTGGCTTTTTTGCACTTTTTGTAAAACTCAACCGCTCCTGACATATTCCCATGGTCGGTCAGAGCCAAAGCCTTCATCCCGAGAAACGAGGCCTTTTTTACCAGTTTTGTTATAGATGCGGCTCCGTCTAAAAAACTGTAATCCGAGTGGACGTGGAGATGGACAAAATCTTTGACCAACTATTTCTTCCTGACCCTGAGTTTGATAATTTTTTGCCTTGTGGCTTCGACAACTTCAAAATCCAGTCCATGAGCTGAAAATTCATCCCCTTTTTTGGGGATTTTCTCCTGGTTGTCGAGGACAAATCCGCCCACCGTGTTGTAGTCCTCCGATTCGAGATTCAAACCCAGTAGTTCGTTGAAATCGGAGAATTCCATCCTCGCGTTTACAAGATACCACCCATCTTCCTGCTCTATGTAGTCATCTTCTTCCCCTTCCCTCGAATCCTCGATTTCTCCAATAATTTCTTCTATGAGGTCTTCGAGAGTGACAATGCCGCATACACCGCCGTATTCGTCGACGACCATCGCAATGGAGAGATGCCTTTCCTGTAGGTCTTTAATAGTCTCGAGGACTGTTTTGCTCTCAGGGATAAAATGAGGCAAAAGAGCGAAGTCTATCGCTTTGTAAGGAACTTCCATTATCTCGTGGAGAAATGGTATAACGTCTTTTACCTTTAAAATCCCAACGACATCGTCAATGTTGTTACCGTAGAGAGGAATTTTCCCAAATCGGTGAAGAGTGTAGTTTTCAATAATCTCTTCAACAATGGCTGTTGCCGGCAAAAAAACAGTCTCAACCCTCGGAACCATAATCTCTTCAACTCTTGTGCTAGTGAGGTATATGACCCCTTTTAGTATGTCGGCTTCGGCTTCAGAAATTATACCTGATTCTTTCCCCTGTTCAATTATTGTTTCGGCTTCTTTTTGTTTGTTCTCTTTTCTGTTTTTTATCAGTTCTCTTATGAATTCAATGATTTTTTTCCGCCTTGTTGTTTTTCCGTCCATTTCCTTTTTATCCCTCTCTTATTTTTACTATTTTTTTCGGCGTAATTATGCCACCTGACACTATAATCCTCAACCCCTCTTCTATGGTCAGATCCGTCATTTTTATCTCCTTCTCCGGTAAAAGCAAATAAAACCCCGATGTCGGGTTGGGAGTCGTCGGAATAAAAACTGAACTCAGTTTTGTGCCATTCCCCTCCGCGCAAGTTTTTTCAACCCATGATTCTGTGTTGGTCAAAAATCCGAGTGACCAACATCCGGTTCTTGGATATTCAATCATGACAACTTTTTGAAAAGCCCTTTTATCGAGAAAAAAAGTCTCCGTGAGTTCTTTGACACCGTTGTAGACTATCTTGACAAGAGGGAGTTTAGTCATAACCGAATGTGTCCAGTTAATCAACATTTTACCTAAAAAAGTTCTCGCCACCGCACCTATCAAAAAAACGAATCCGACCAATATGGAAAAACCGATAATATCTTCAACAATTTCGGGTAAGTTCAAATAATCGGCGAAAGGTTTCAGGACATTTCCGCCCAATTCAATTATGAATTTGAACGCTATCAGGGTTAAGCCCAACGGCAAAACAGTCACAATTCCGGTCACAAAGATGTTTCTTATCTTGGATTTAAACCCCAGCCCAGGGTGAGGCAGGTCGTCTTTGTCTTCCATCTTCTATTTCATTATTCCGAGCCAGTCGTGAAGCAGAAAATAAAACCTTCCGATCAGCAAAGATATTCTCGCCATTACAGTGTAACCAAAAGAAGCGCCAAATGTGATCATCAAAAATATCATTCCCAACCTTCCTCCCGCCCTGAAAATTCCTCTGTGCTCGATAGAAAAAAAGAAGTAGAAAAGTCCGGTCGCGGTCCCTAAAAGAAGGATTATCTGCCCCAAAGAAATCCAGATGTTTCCGTTCCAAAGAGGGACGATGGCTGAAAAGACCTGTTCGTAAAGATTTGATTTCAAAAAAGTGACAAATCCGTAGCCAGCTCCGATTCCGACCACAAAAGCTATAGACAAATGAGAAAACCACCTGGTCTTGTTAAAAAGTTGCAACATCATGAAAACAGAGAGAATCGCCGGAAACACGTAGATCCAGTTGCCGGTTTTAAGGGGAATTATCAGGTTCGGTATGACAACGTCATGCCAGCCTTGGACCAACAGGTATCCGGCTGAAACTCCGACGTATATAGACTCGGCGATTTTATAAAATACATTGTCTCTGTATAAAAAGCTAAATATCGCCAAGGTCAGGAAGCCGGCGATCCAAATTCCAATTGTCTCAACCATCTTTCCCGTCTCGTTTTCCAATAAAATATACAACGTTGCCGAAAAGTATAAATACTATTATGCACACATGCGCTATTGATTGTGCTCCCATGCCGCTAGAAGCCATGCCCGGGTTTTCGAGCAGCTGTTCGTAATCAGCCGCTCCCGCCATTCCGCCGATCAAGCCCTGGAGTTGTCCTGAATTGAAATACGGAGTGTACGCCGGAGCGCTCACAGCAGTGCAACCGGCTATTATCTGCTTTTCGTATTTGTCTTTACCTATCTGAACCCAACCAATAACTCCTGGATCACCCGCTGAAAGTGTCACAATTACGGAAACCCTGTCGAGGTTGAAGTTGACCCCTTGGAGCAGTTCGATTTCATCGGCGCTCTTTCCTGTCAGATCTCTGGGGCAGGTTTTCCTGATATCTCCAATTATGTTGTCAATGGCTACAATTCCGCCTGATTTGTATCCGAGGTTCACGTAGTTTTTCCATCTCTCTTTTCCGTATTTGGAAGCTCCTTCGTTGAGGGCGTTCTCGGCGAATCGCACACCTTGAGGCCAAAGAGCTACAACTATCACATCGATGTCTTTTGAAAAAGCGTGTTCGATTATCGACTTACCCATCGGATAAAGTTCCGGTGCCGCCGCGGGATCAAAATCAAAAGAGACGAGAATTATTGAATTTTCAGGCAGGCTGTCAATAAAAGAATACGCTTCCCAAACAGCTTTGGAGTCATTTTTGTTTACGATGATCGGTATATTGAGAGGGAGAACTAAAGGTACAGCGACTGCCAGTGCGATAAAAAGGAAAATTATCCTCCTGTCTAGTTCAAAAAACCTTTTCAATTGAGGTATGACCTTTCAATTCCGAAAATAATTCTCAGAGATGTCGAAATTACTCCGAGAGCTGCGCCTATCATTATTGCTCTTTGCCCCGCCGTGTTTGGTATCTCCATAATCCAGGCTTGAACAGAGGGAAGATACGGGAATATCATTTTTCCTATCGGTACCCTGCCCAACATGACCAAAATCGCCGCCAAAAGAAGCAGTCCCGCTTCAAGGTTTCTCGCTCTGAAAGCCCTGAAAGAAGCCGAAGCGACAAAAAAAGCAAGAAGGGAAAACATAGTGGCATTCAGGGGGGTGTAGAAATGGCTGAAAATATAATCAAAAGCCGACCCTTCTTCCATTCCACCACCCCAACCGGCGAAAACAGTCACCAAAAGAGAAAATATTATAATGGAAGAATAAATCCACCCTTTTCTTTTTTTCATTATTTTAATGGAATTCACTCTGATGAGGTTTAAAATACCGAGTATCATTGAAAACACCGCAACGACCATGTACCAATTTTTAAGCGTGTTCGCCGCTTCTCCTATGGGATACCTCGGTACGTAAAAAGACGCTATTATCATCATACCGCTTAAAAAAGTTATCGCGAGAGGAATATACCTTTTCATGCCTGTTGGTTTCCCTTTCTAACCAGTGAAAAAAATGTTTTTGACGAAATCGATTCCAAATGAACTGAGAATGCTCCCGAGAATCAGCGCGATGATAGCAGCCGCTTTGCCGAAGTCTTGCGCTTTAAGACTGCCTACAAGACGAGGGTCGTCTGACAAGTATGCGCTTGCAGCGAAAAATTCTTCTCCGATTAGAGTATAGTCGCATGCGGCGACAAAGAATGGCAACTGAGAGGGGTCGGCGGTACCTGAAATCTGGATAGCTCCAATGGAATGACCCGTTTCGGCTAATATCAGAGATTCTGCGTAAAAATGACCCATCAAAAAAACCGTGGCTGGTTTTTCTCTAACCATTATGCCGTCGACAGCTGCGGCGTAGCCGAATTGGTCTCCCGTAAGGTAGAAAACCGAATTTTCGTCGTAGGAATCGGGCTTGCCCTCCTGAATATAAGCTTGCCTGACTATTTCCTTCGCAGTGTTATAAGCCACCGGAGCTATGGAAGGAACAGAAAGTTTACTCTCGTAGTTGGCGACTTTTTTCGCTACTCTGCCCAGAATTATCATACCTGCTATCGTCTGAACGTCGTCCATATCCATAATTCCGGGTATAAAAAGAACATCTTTTCCCATTTCAGTTGCTCTGCCTATCGCTTCATCTACCGCATCTATTCCGCTCAATTTTCTTATAAAAAAGTTTTTGCCCCTGCCTGCGCTCACAATGAAAAAAACCAAAAGAGATGCAAATACCAGGCTTCCGGCAAACATTGAAACATTCGCCTTTAAAAACCATGGTTTGTAGTAGCTCATATATTCGGTCACCGACGAGGTCAATGCTTTTGAACCTTTGAAATAAGCCATTGCATAATAACTGTACTTTCTACCTTCAAGTATATTTTCGTCAAACACAACCAGGGAATCCGCCCTGATGACAGCGGTGTCTCGGCCACATATTTTAAACAAGACCAAGCTGTCGGGGCGTCTCCATTGCGCCTGTTCATCGGGGAAGGGGATTTCCGTAATTATTCCATTTTCCACAGTTGAAAGGCAGAGGCGAATCTCAAAAACCGTCGTCGAAGTCTCCGTCAGTTTTTTTTTCGTCACTTCCACCGTAATAGTGTCTGGAATCTTCCAAGCGTAATAATTCTCAGCGATATTCGAACAGGTATCGACGACATTTTCCTGAGTTTTCGATTCTTCAAAAATCCCGGGCAGGATGGAATTCTTCGTCTTCCTGGCTACAAAATAAGATACACCGGCTGAAAAGAAAAAAAATATAGCGAGAAGAATCCCCATGGTCTTTGACATATTTTTAGATTATTTTAAAAAAAAAATCCCGTCAAGGGATTCTTGCTTTGTATAAGGATATAAAATCATGTAAGGGTCAATTAAATACCAGATGAAAAAACTTACAGATCCTCTTCAAATCAACCCATTCCTCTTCCTCGCAAAAAGCTTGGAGCGAATTGTCTCATATTCGCTCCTCGCTTTTGTTTATTTTCGAGTTTCAACAAACCGTGGTTTTAAAAAAATCAACCCAATTTGTCCCTCAAATACTCGTCTATGTTCCTTTTGAGAATTTCTTCAGCTATTTTCTTCATTCTGTCTAAGAATTCCTGTTTGTCCTCAATCGCTTTGGCTTGGCTCATACTCAGCCCGGACTTCTTCGCAAGTAAAAGCCTGCCTTCTGTTCCGCCATGTTCTTCGACAATTTTGTAAATCGCCTCAAGTTTGTCTCCCATGGATTCCTCCCTGTCAGCCGATTAAGGCTTCTTCGAAACCCGAAAGCGCTTTAGGCATTATGACATTGAGTAAAAGACCCATCGGCGCTTTTTTCGAATCTAAAAGCATTCCCCACATGAAATCCCCCATTGGTATGACGACAACCATTTTGTCGTCGACCAAATCTATTAAGTAGTATTTTCCCAGAGGGGGAAATTTGGATTCTTGAAGGGCCTTTTTTAAATAGTTTGTCATCTGATTGAACATAGCGCTTGCGGCAGGTTGGGTGTTAAATCCCGCTACAGACTGTCCGTCTTCTGCCGTGAAAATATCTGTCGCCAACAAACCATCTCCGACATCCTTTTTCAGAACTTCTACAGCTTTGTTCAAACCTTGAACATCCATGTTATCCTCCTTTTCCAAGTCTAAATTTTCAAAAGCGTTCACCATGTCAGCAACTTCGTCTTTTCTCTTGAAAGCCTCGAGCAACAGGTTCTCAAGAGTCATTGACACTTTGTCTTCGACCCCTTCGCCCAGGTCACCGATGTCTATTGTCACGTTCTCCCACGTCACTACATCCAGAGCCGCTTCGAGACCTTTTTTGTATTTTGTGTTCGCGTCTATTATCTCCCCCGCCCGCAACGACAACCCTCCCCTCTTGTCGCCGGAAGACACCGCCAAAGCGCAGGTCATCTTCTCCATGCCCACAATCTGAAGAAAAGTCGACAAATTGATGCCTTTCAAAGTCCCTCTTTTCCTCACCGACAGCTCTGATGTGATTATCTTCAGAAGCTGCTCGAAATCGATCGGCTTCTCTATGTAATGTAGTATCCCGCTGCTCTTCACCTTCTTTTCTATGTCGCTTGTCCCGAATGCCGTCATGACGATTATAGGAATAGCTGAAAATTTCCTGCTCATGTGGGCTATCAATTTGAAACCGTCTACCTCAGGCATCCTCAGGTCCGTTATGACGAGGTCTATGTCCTGGTTCTTCTCAAGAATACCTATGGCGACCCTCCCATTTTCGGCCGTTATTATCTCCGCGCCTTTCATTTTCTTGCTTATCTTCAAACCGTCAGATAGGCTTTTAAGAAAAAGCGCCTCGTCGTCGACAATCAAAACTTTACTCATACTTCCCTATTAATCAAATTCAGTGCCAAAACATTCAACTCTGCGATTGCCCTGCATATTGCGGTCTTCGCTGTCTTAACTACAAAATGCTTTATAGTATTTAAAACGCTCATTTCGAAAAGCTTAATAAAATTCAAAATGAACGGTTCAAAATAGACAAGTGGGCTATTTGATGCATAATTTACTGACATTTATAACCACGCAGTTTTCTCTTGAGGGTGGAAAGAGAAATTCCAAGGTCTCTCGCGGTCTTGGCTAAATTTCCTCTGTTTTCTTCCAAAACGCTTTTTATATGCTCGGTCTCCACATCTATGAGCTTAACGGTTTTTTGTCTTGACATCTCGGGGATTCCAAATTTTTTTTCGATACCCAGCAACAGCATCTTCGAAGGAAATATCTCGTCGCCAGTCGCCAAAATGACAGCCCTTTCTATTATATTCCTCATTTCTCTCGCGTTTCCATTCCACCCGTAAGCCATGAGTATTTGGATTTCGCTTTCAGGGATTTTCAGTTCTTTACCGCCGTCAATACTGTTTAAAAAATACAGCGCCAGGTCTCTTATATCCTGCCTTCTCTCTCTGAGAGGTGGTATTTCGATTCTAATGACATTCAGCCTGTAATAGAGGTCTTTTCTAAAGAGGTTAACTTCCTGGTTCGCGTCTATGTCCGAATTTGTCGCTGCGATAATTCTCGCGTCGGTTTTTCTCATAACGACGTCACCGAGCCGTCTGAATTTTTTTTCCTCGAGAACCCCTAAAAGTTTCGATTGAAGCGTCAGGGGCATCTCTCCAATTTCATCGAGAAGAAGTGTCCCTTGATCCGCGACTTCAAAAAGCCCTTTTTTATCCCCTTCGGCTCCCGTGAAAGCCCCTTTCTTATATCCAAAAAGCTCCGCTTCCACAAGGCTTTCCGGCAGAGCCGAACAGTTGACGCTGACAAAAGGTCCTTTCTTTCTGCTTTTTTTGTGTATTGTTTTTGCCAATAGCGTCTTACCGGTTCCTGTCTCGCCTGTAATCAGAACGGGAGAATCTGATTTTGCTGCAAAATCTGCCAGTTCCTCAATTTTTGTTTTAACCTCCGATGAACCTGCAAAGACAAGATCATCCTCTTCCTTCTGCTTTAAGTACCTCAAGTCTTCAATCCCTCTTTCGAGGTCGATGTGTTTAAGGCTTCTTTCAACGACGAGGATCAATTCTTCCAAGTTGAAAGGTTTGGACAAATACCAGAAAGCACCGACTTCTATGGCTTTGACAGCATTATCGAAACTCGGGAAAGCTGTCGAAAATATTATTTTCGCCTTATCGTTGTAACCGAGTATTTTTTCGCATATTTTATATCCCTCTACATCAGGGAGTTTCTGGTCTAAAACCACTACATCAACAGCTTCTTTTGAACATATCTCAAGGCCTTTTCCGCCTGTTTCAGCGGTGAATACTCTCATCCCTCTGCCGCTGAAAAGATCGGAAAGGGTCGAAGAAAAAATCTCATCGTCGTCTATGACGAGCAGGCTTTTGTCTTTCAGCAGCATCTATTCACCCTCGGTGAGTTGTATCAGCGCTTCAGTCCCCTTTTTCCCGCTCCTTATTTGGATTGAACCTCCCATTTTGAACAGGAGGTTTTTTACTATTGTCAAACCCATGCCGGTGCCTTTGGGTTTTATGGTGTAAAAAGGAAAAAATATCTTTTCGCTTAAATCTTCTGAAATTCCTATTCCGTTGTCTGTAATTTTCAGAAATACCCCTGACTCAGAGAGCGACACTTCAATTTCAATTTTCGGGTCCTGGGAGCCTTCTACGGCATCCATCGCGTTAGTTATCACGTTCAAGAGGACCTGCTGCAGGGCTCTTTCGTCAGCTTTTGCGAAAATAAACGGTTCGGTGTATTTAATGCTGAAGCCTATCCGTCTCTTGGTCATGTCTGTGATAATCAACTTGGAAAACTTTTCAAAAAATGACCTCAAACTGAAAGTCTTCATCTTGATGTCCTCATGGGCGTTGAAGACTTTAAACATCCTCAACAGATACTCAATTCTGTTAATCTCGGTCAAGACGCTTTCGAGATACTCCAATGTTTTTTTTTCCGGGAAATTCTGAATGTTTTCTCTTAGAACACTGGCCATCGTCTTTATAGAATTGAGAGGGTTTCCCACTTCATGAGAAAAGCCCGAGAAAATATATCCTATGTTGTCCATGGTCGCGGATGCTTCGGCTATCTTTTGAAGTCTTTCTTTCTCGGTGATATCGTTGACAAGTATTGCCGCGTTTCCCTTCGGCGTCGAGTATATAGAATAGCCGAGGGTCTTTTCTCCGTAACGGATTTCTCTCTGTCTTTTCTCCGGCCACAGAAGGTTTTTCCCGCTGATGCCGAGAATCTCTAAAATTTCATCACAGGAAGATGTCTGAAGGATATTTAGCGCGAAATTGTTTACGAAAAGAGTCTTTCTTTTCTCCGCGTCTATCAGGATAAAACCTGTTTCAATCTTTTCGATGATCTCGACGCATTCGATCTTTTCTAAATCCAAAAAAACCCCCTGGCCTAATTCTAACAGAAGTTACAGGTATTTAAAACAGGACTTTTATTCCCGTGGAGAGTTTTTGGTAAGTGCTTTCTTCAAACCTCTTTTCCCCTCCGTAAGAGAAGAAGAATTGTAAATTAGCAGATAAATAGGCGTTGGAGGTCAAATCCCAGTGCAAGACATAACCCTGACAGTCGGTCGCCCTGAGTTGAGCCGGAATTGTTTTTGTAGAATAGAAGTTATACGTCAGCCCCAATGAAAAATCAGATCTTAAAGCCCCTGAAAGCGACAAGCCGCCTGACAGATCTGTTTTGTAAAGGTTGAATTCACCTATTCCCGGGTAATTCAGGTAACCCCTGTATTTTCTCGCCTCCAATTCGAAGACAAGTCTTGGTTCAAGGCGGCCGAATTCCGCCCCTGCCAAAGTCTTTGTCGTAAACTCTTCGTAACTCGCCGTTTCGTCCAAAGAAAGCTTTCTGGAAGCATGCCTGTAAAAAGATAAATCCTCCCGGAAGCGAAAATTGGAATCGAATTCGTATCCGGCTGACAAACCGCCCTTCGATCTTGAAATATCCTCTTCTTCGGGAGAGCTGAAATAGTTCTCTATTTCAAGATACCCCCATATTTCTGAAATTTCACGGATGTATCTCCGGAAACCTGCGCGTAAAATCCTCGAACCTTTTACTGTGAAGTCTTGCTTCATGGTCTCTTCAGGATGAAAAACAGCCACGGCGAAGGAATTCTCTGAAGAATTTTGCTCAACAGCTTTTAATGAAAACAAGAAAAGAGTATTTCCTATCTCGGGAGAAAAATCTAAAACAAAGGAAACATCCGTCACCGGTAGAGAAGCGCCTGTCCGCTCCCACCTTCTTATGTATCTACCCCGAGGGTCAGGATAATAGAAATGGCCTGAGCTGTCATAACTGTAATTTCCTTCGTTTTCTTCAACCTCTTCGAAAATAGCCCTTCGAATATAATGTCTCGTTCTGGATAGAGAGTATTCCGTTTTCAGAAAAACTCTTCCCGAACTTGTCATCTGAAACACCGCTTTTCCCAAATAGAAAGAACTCTGCGGCGATGGGTTCAGGCGTCCGGGAAATTCCCTCTTTTTCGAAGCGTAAAACTCAGAAACGATACTGCTGCTTCTGTAAGACCCCTGAACACCCTCTTCCCTTCCGAGGCTGTATCCTTCTTTTCTGTCCGCTGTACATATAATTTTGTCGTCGAAAAGCGCGAATACGCTGAAAACGAACCTTTCTGAGAGCAAAAAAGCAATTTTAGCCCTGGCTCTGTCCGTGACAAACTTCATTGAATCTTCAGCGTTCTCTCTTGAAAGAGTAAGTTCCGGCCTGAAAATAGAATACGCGCATCCGCCAGTCAAAGAAGTATTAACCATGTTTCTTGAATGCTCATACAATTCCGTGGTGGAGTCGATTCTCTGTTCGATCCTGCCCAAAGAAATATATTTTGAAGAGTTTCCCAAGATAAGCGAAAGATATATTCTGCTCTTGTCGAAATCTCTGTTTTTTAGAACCCCGGCGTCGCCCCTAAAGACTATTACATTTTTCAAAGATAAGCTCAATTCCGATTTCCCCCAAAAACCTCCAGGACACAAAAATGACGAAAAATATTCAATTGGTGATTTATGTCCGTAATCATCAATCGGCGAAAATCTGTCTTCAAGAGAAACGATTTCCGATCCAAAACTGAAATTATCCCCTGACAGAGAAAGGTTTACGCCAGATGCGTAACCTTGGTTGTCCTCGTCGTCATCCCCGGAAAATAAATTTTTGTCGTATTCAGACATCGCTCCAGTAACAGAAAACTCGATGTTTCTGTTGCCGAATCCGGCAGACAAAGCTTCTACAGACTTGCTCTTTGCAGGGCTCACGCGTATCTTTGGGGTATAGTCGCCTGAATTTTCCCCTACATATCTGTACCCGGGAAGAGCGTCATCGTAAACATAATCCCCTTCGGTCGTATCGACCTTAAGAAATGAAACTTCGTAAGAACCTTTTTCGTATCCTTTGTAAACGTATACTCCGCCTTCCAATTCGTATGACCCTCTTCTCTGACCCACAAAAACACCGGCGTCGATCCATGCCTTGTCTATTGAGTCGCCGAGGTTCTCCAGGATTCCTATTGTCCTGTCGCTTAAGCTGAATCCGAAAGGCGCTTCTTTGACGTCGAAAAGTCCGGCTCTGTCGTATTTGACAAAAAAATCTCCTAAAAGAGCTTTTAGCGATACTGAATGAGAAAACCTTCTAAAAGCGTTTCCCGAAGCTTTATAAAAAACGACCACTCTGTCTTCGTCTTCGAGTTCTACATCCGATGAAAACGTTATAAAAGCTCCGTTGAGGTTTACAATTCTGTAATCTTCCGAACCGAGAGGTAGCCCGTTAAGATAAACCCTTTCACTTCCAGGGACTAAATTCCTGTTGTCTGAACTCTCTAGAATCGCGTAAGGTCCCTGAAAACCGAACTGGACCTCTATTGTGACAACTCTCGACTCCTCTTTAACTTCCCCGTAAGATGCCCCCGCCGAGAAATTCGAGCTGTTTATCTCTGCACGAGCTCCTAAAATATCGTCGGATAACTCTCCCGCCAGACCTAAATACCTTTGTTCTTCGATATCTCCGAGTGAAGCGCAAAACACAGGAGATTCGAGGGAAAGAAGAATTTTATCTAAATCTCCAAGCGGAACTGGGCCTTCATCTCCTCTACTGCTTATCTGTCCTCCGATCGACCAGTAGTCGTCTACTTCACCTGTGAAATTTACCGCCAAATCCTGTCTGATTTCTCCTTTTCCGGCACCGTTCCAAGAAAAACCGAAAGTTTTTTCCCCGCCAATTTCAATTTCCTCATTTTCTTCCAGTGCATTTACAGCCTCCAAGTCCAAAACATTGGTTGTGTCTTGAATCTGAACAGGTGAAAAAACCGCGTAAACTCTTTGAGAAAACTCAAAAACAGGCACGTATTTAATCGTCAGTGTTTCCATAAACGTATCTGGGAAAAATATAGTTCCATTGACAGGGTCTATTTCAGCAGTTGGAACGAAGGGATCTATCTGAACCGAATTTATTACAGCCGGTCCGTCGCTAAAATAGTGCAAACCCTGAAACGGCGGATAAATTGTATCTTGAGAAAAAACGAAAGCTTCGATAAGTAAAAAAAACGTCTGCACTATATCCAAGAGCGCGTGGCGAGAGAATATTCGATGATTTCATCTTCATCGAAAAATATTCCTATTTCGCGCGAAGCTGATCTGTCGGAATCAGAAGCGTGAATGATATTCTGCCTTATCCTCATTCCGAAATCTCCCCTTATGGTCCCAGAATCAGCCTTCATCGGGTCGGTTGCCCCGCACATCATTCTCACCACTTCTATCACGTTTTCTCCCTCCAGGACCATGACAACCGAAGGTCCGGAGGTGATAAATTCGACTAGAGAATCGTAAAAATCCTTCCCCTGATGTTCTTTGTAATGCTCCTGAGCTTTTTCTTTGGTTATGACAGTGAGTTTCATTGCGACTATTTTCAGTCCTCTTTTTTCAAACCTTGATATTATCTCGCCGATAAGTTCTCTCTGTAAAGCATTAGGTTTGATTATCACAAGCGTCCTCTTCAAAAATCCCTCCTTTTCATCTTAAATCGCCGCATGATCTTAAGGTTCTGGCGAAGTCCGCTTTTGTGGGCAAGTTTTTCTCGTCAAAAGCGAATACGTCTCCACTTTCCAAATCAGACAAAAAAACCCCTTCTTCTTGCTGTTTTGAGACAAAATGCCTTTTAGCAAAAAAAAGCAGCCATTCATCTTGTTCGCATATTACTGTTATAGAAGATCTCGCGAGTTCATGCCGTACAATGCGGTTAATATCCTCTCTTTGAGTTAGGACTGAGGCAGTGTGAGGGGAACCGATTATACTCTTGGTCGAAGAAATGGAAATCAACGTGGGGTATAAAATGCAGAATAAACCGGTAAACAAAAAACATTTATCTGAAAAGATTGTTGAGATCAAGAAAAATAAGTATGAGCAAAATAATCCCACTATAAATCCGATGATTACACCCTCTCCTTTTTCAATATAATTCAACAACAAAAAGAACGCCGACAATTTCCCGTAAATTCTTCCTGAAGAAAGCGCTTCCGGGTTCGAAAAAAGGTATAGGCCTCCTTTTCCCACATCGATTTTATGTATTATTGGCGTAGAGGCATAACGCCTTTGACCACTTGGAACCAGTGAAATCATTCCATTCGTCAATGTCATATTCAAAGGCGTCAACTCTGTAATCATTGAGTTGACGCTGCCGGTAATCACCGGGAAAAATTGAGAGCTCTTTTTGATGTCCCAAACAGTATCTCCCTCTTTAAATTCAATGGAAGAAATAGAAAAAATTCGACGGGTGCTATCGGTGCGGAAAATTATAGCTGTTGAAAGTTCTGTCTGCGGCAGCAAATTGGAAAGCAGAATCAGGTTCCATGAGTTCGGTTTTACTACAAACACCCCTTTGTTTCCATTTTCAATCCAATCCAGTATTTTTTTTGTTTTCTCCGTCTCCAGTGATTCTGATACCACCCACACCTGATCGAATATTTGATTTTTACCGAGGGTGCTGATTTTAAAAACATCACATCTGCCGGCTTTCAAAAAGTTCTCTGCGTTCAAAAAAGTTCTGTCGAACTCATGGTCTGGTATATGATAAACGGAAGAGTGCTTTTTCAGGTTTTCATCTCCAAGAAACAGTATTTTTGGATTTTTTTTCACTTGACCAAAAAAGGGTATGACGCTGGAAAACAGCAACATCGTACCTATGAAGAGGGAAAGCCTGGATCTTTTTTGAACGTCGCTCCATGATAAAAAGAAACTGCAGGCAAAAAAGCCTATCAGGCAAGCCAGTGGATTTAAGGGTAAAACAACCAAAAGCGACAAAAGAGAAAAATAACTCTTTTTTCCATATCCCTTGAGGCTAAATGAAAGCCCGTAGAGCAAAGCTGAAAAATCAAAAATTATGGGATCTGCGTTCAGGTTAAAACCAGAAAGAATCCCCATAGTAGTCTTCATGAACATAAAACCAACTGCGATCAAAGCGAGGGTTTTTCTTTTTTCCCCTTCAAAAAACGCAATTGCTGAAAACAAGGCGACTAATTCGAAATAGTTGCCCAAAGGTGTCAAGAAAAGGAAAATGACAAAAAAGCAGGAAACCCACCTTCCAGAACAAACCGAAAGAACGCAAATGGACAGAGCCATGAAAATCGCCGACAGCCCATATACTTCAATTTGCTGGAAGAGGAGAAAAACTGAAAGAGCCGAAATCGTTAAAATCGGGTTTTTAATTTTTTTCAGTTCAATCCTGGAAATGCTTTATCAGCCTCCGAGTCTTTCTTTGAGCAAGTTTAAAAACATCCCAACCCCGAGCGTCAGAGCATCTTCGTCGATGTCAAAATAAGGAGAATGATGAGGGTGTGAGGCGGCTTTATCCTTGTTTCCCGACCCCAGAAACGACATCGCGCCTGGATATTTTTGAAGGTAGAAAGAAAAATCCTCCGCGACAGCGAGTTTTTTGTCGCTTACAACCTTTTTAATACCATCGGTTCTAAGCGCCGCGTTTCGAAAATACTCGGAATTTTCCGTATGGTTGACCGTCGGAGGGTAGCTCGCAAAAAGTTTGAAAAGGGTTTTGACTCTGTAAGCACGTCCGATATTCTCCGTCAATTCTCTTACTCTTTTCAGGATCATGTCTCTTGTCGATTCGTTGAAAGCTCTGAATGTTCCGCTCAAAACAGCCAATTCAGGGATGATGTTGTGGGCATCTCCCGCCTTAAACTGACCAACTGTTACGACCGAGCTCTCCAAAGGATCAGTGTTTCTGCTTACGACAGACTGCAACGCGAGGACTATATTGGAAGCGGCTACAATGGGGTCGTCCCCGAGGTGAGGTTGAGCTCCATGAGATCCTTTTCCACTGATGATTATCTCGAATTCGTCCGCGGAAGCTAAAAATTCTCCTGACGGACAGATAAGAGTTCCTGTTTCCACACCAGAATAAAGATGTATGCTGTAAGCTTCTTTTGCTTTGTATTTTTCGAGAATTCCGCTTTCGACCACTTTTTGACCTCCGGCTCCGCCTTCTTCGGCAGGCTGAAAAACCAGAAGAACCGAACCTCTTAAGCCAAGGTCTTTCCGGGCCAGTATATCCGCTACTCCCAGCAGCATAGCCATATGCCCGTCGTGTCCGCAAGCATGCATGACGTTGTCGTTTTTGGAAGAATACGAAGCGCCGGTCTTCTCTTGAATTGGAAGGGCATCCATATCCGCCCTCAGAACAACACAAGGTCCTTCTCCGTAACTTTTGTATCCCGCGACAGACGTAGACACGAAATTATTTTCTACCTTGAATTCTCTTTCTATCAAATACTTCGAAATAAAACCGGCCGTCTCAACTTCCTTCCACGACAACTCGGGATTCATGTGAAAGTGCCTTCTCAGTTGGATCAAGTGGTTTTTAAAATTTTCAGAAATATAAGATTTCATACTTTTCCTTCTTGCCGGGAGTGGGAATCGAACCCACATGGTGTAAACCGGCGGATTTTAAGTCCGCTGCGTATACCGATTTCGCCATCCCGGCTTTTTTAGGCGGCGTCCGGACTTGAACCGGAGAATAGCGGTTTTGCAGACCGCCGCCTTACCGCTTGGCTACGCCGCCACAAAAAAAAGCGGGAGACGGGATTCGAACCCGCGACATCCACCTTGGCAAGGTGGCGCTCTACCAACTGAGCTACTCCCGCGATTATTTTTGATTTTATCAGAGGCAAACTTTGTGTCAAGTTCTATCTAAAACCCATCGCTGTCGAAGCGTCTTTACCGAGAATCAAGATAACTCTGTCTTCCTTTAAAACTTCGGAAGGCAAAGAGACGCCGAGTGATTCATCTCCTGTGAAACGATCGCTGAGAATATTCATGTATTGAGGAAGGGTTTCCTCTGCTCTTGAAGAAGCTACTGAAATATCGTTCAGACAAGACATAAACAAAATATTGTCATCCCATTCCTTTCTATGCCTTGGCCAAAGCGCTCCTCTCTCCTTCTCTATGGATCTGCAAGACGCGTGGATAAATATCGGTTTTTCTGTATTGGAAGAATATATATCCGACGGCCTGAAAAAAATCCTCCCTGGTGAAAAATAGAGGCATTTGTGAAAAGGCGCTTCCAGGGAATATTTCCTCAAAAAAATTTCGCTTAAATAAGCCAGACATTCCATAATATCAGAAGTATCTTCATCTCGGGCTGTTGTATAGAAAATCCGGGTGGCAAAATTTTCAGGAGGAGAGAAGAAACTGTTTGCTTTTTCTATTTTGTAAATTCTGCCCGTCATGCTCAGAAAAGAGTCTATTTCCCTGAGGTTTTGGTCAATAAAACCCGTAGCGACTGGCTGAAAAAGACTTGCATTGTTCACCACTATAACCCGCAACGTGTCTGAATGAATTTGCTGTTCTGGATCCAAAAAACCTCTTTTTTCACCTGTCAAATCGACGGGTTCGGGAACAGAACAGCCAAAAAGAACCGTCAACAGAAATAAAACCGCTGATTTGTCAATTCTCGATGACAATTATATCCTTTATGTTTTCGTTTTCGTAAATCCTCTTGCCTTCAGAATCCAAAAACCTGTAAAAAGGAATGAGAACAGGCAGTGGATTTTTTTGAATTGCAGACCTGATAACACTCGGTTTGAATTTCTTCTTGCCTTTTTTCACCGTGTTTACACCTACTGGATTTTCGTATGATTTAGCCCATCCGCTCGAATGGACGGCTTTAAAAATTTCGGTGAAGGGGCCTTCTCTTTTAGCAATGTAATCCCAGTCAATGGGTATTTTTTTTATATTTTTGTCGTCGAGGTTGTTGAAAGATTCTATGGTTTTTATCCATTTTCCCAGCCATTTCTTTTCCCTGTCTTCAAAAATGTGGTCCCTTGAAGCTTCCTCGTCAAGCCAGTCGAAAAAAAGATTTTCCGCGATTTGGTCTCCTTTCGCCAGAGTGATTTTCACGACTCCTTTGATTTCAACAGAGACTTTTTTCCCGGTCACTTTCACGTTGGCTCGTGCGGCGAGAAAAAATTCGTTGTTCTTGATCGAAGAAAGGTTGAGGTCTCCTGAGGCGTAGAGGATACAGTCTTTATATAAAGATGAAGATCTCTCTTTTTTTGGGGGTATTTTTTTGTCGTTGAGAACAGGCGCTTTTTTGTTGTTTTTCGTTTTACCAGCCGCAGTCCCGACGGTTTTTTTCGCGGGTTTTTTTATATTCTTTTTAACTGCTTTCAGCGATTTTTTACTTTTCAAAATTCCACCTCTTTTCAGCAAATTCTGTATACTTTAAACTCATACGGTTCCAAGTCAAAATACAGACCCGCGCTTTTTATCGCCTCCTTATCCCTTTCCCAAACTTTACCAGTGAAAACATCTTTGAAAACTATCGTGTTTTCAGAGGCTTGAATCCTGTCAACCCTCGCGTACCCGTTTTTATGGAACAGTGTGTTGTTCATTATTATGACCACATCTACTCCTTTGTTCGACCAATGGTACGAAAACACTCCTGAAAAATCAGGTTCTTCCGGTATATAAATGTCGAGCAGGCACCATTTTCCGAAGTGAAAAACATCATCGGAAAGAATTTCCAAAAGTTTTTCGAAAAAACCCATCAGGACAGGATTCGGTTCTTCTTCAGGCCATCTTTTGAACTGAATTGGCATCCTTTTTTTTCTGCCTTGAAACTGACCCTGGAAAAAAAGTCTCATGCCGGGTAAAAAGTACGTGAGAACCGCCGCGGTTAAAAGTTTGTCTTTTCCAAACACGAATAGTGATCTCTCCTCGTCGTGATTTTCAAGAAACCTTACGAGCTTTTCGTAATATACTTTCTCGGCGTGTAGATGACCGTAAACAGAAGAGTTTTCTCCGTATTTAAGCCTGTCATAAAGCGTTTTATCGTAAGTGTAGTCAAACCCCTGCTGTTGAAGATCCCACTCCATCCCCCAGTAAACCTCGGCTATGAAAAGGAAATCATCTTTCTGTTTTTTGACGTCCCTTATAACCGATTTCCAAAATTCTTCAAGGCCGGAGACGTCTTTTCCCCAAGTTTTGGAAAAAACCGAGTTAGTGACCAGCATCGCCATGTCGCATCTTAAACCATCAGAAAATTTGGCGATATTTTCAACAACTTCTTTCATCTTTTCTCTTGTCAGTGTTTTGGAATAGTCAAGCTGAGCGGTGTCGTTCCATGGCGGAAAATTCGGATCTTTTCCCATAGCGAAAATTTTATCCCCTCTCACGAAAGCGGAATTGTTTTCAACCATATCTGAGTCTCCCTGCATGTAAATTTGGGGGAAATTTTCAATCCAGACACTGTCTCGTGAAGTATGATTCGGAACAAAATCCAGGATTATCTTTTTAGGCTCTAACCTTTTTTTGAATTCCGTAAATCCATCCAAGCTTCCAAATGTTTTATCTACGGAATAATCGCAAACAGAATAAGCCGAAGCGTCGATGTCGATTTCGGGGTTGAAGTTCTCAAAAGTTTCTTTCCCCGCCGAGACAAGATTTTCGCAGTTCAGGGCTATCTCTCGCGCTTCCGAACTTCTTTTCCAAACGCCCATAAGCCAAAAAGCGTCAAAATTGCTGTCTCTCATTCTATTCAACTCTTCTTCGGGAAAATCGTCGAAATTTATTGTTCTGCCGTGTTTTTTTGATATTTCTTCCAGCCATATTCTCGTGTGCAACTCGAGAATATCAGGGTATTTTCTCCATTTCACTGGTCTTGCGATCCTTCCTCTTCAGATTTGACGACAGCTCCACATACAGGGCAAGTATAAACTGTGCCGTTCTTCGATTTTTTTTCAAGCATCGCCGGACTTGAACATTCCTGGCATACTTTTTTTACCGGCTTTGTCCAATACACTGATTTACATTTATCGCAAATCCAGTAGGTTTTCCCCCTTGAACTTGTCTTTTCAATTATTTTACCATCGCATTCTTTTTGAGGACAGTCGACACCTATGTAATAAGGCATGGTTGTCGGACAATCCGGATAATTTTGGCATTTTAAGTACTTCCCGAATCTGCCGTTGACCAACATCATTGCTCCGCCGCATTTTGGGCATTTCAAGTCTGTTTCAGCGTTAGACACGTCTTCTGAAAATATGTCTTTTTTTCCTTTGCATTTCGGATAGTCAACACAGCCTAGAAAAGAGCCGTACCTGCTGCTTTTCAAAATCATCTGTTTTCCGCATAAAGGGCAGATCTTGTCCTCTTCGGGAATTTCGATAGGAATTTTTGAATTTTTCAGATGTTCCATTCTCGTTTGAAAAGGGGAATAAAACTCTTTGAGGACTTTTTCCTTTTTCGATTTTCCCTCTTCAATTTCATCGAGTCTTTCCTCCATTAATGCCGTAAATTTCTCGTCGAATATGTCGGGAAACGATTTTATTAAATATTTAAGAACTATGCTGCCGAGTTTAGTGGGAATCAGACTTCTGTTGTTTTTTTTAACATACCCGCGCTGGATCAGAATAGATATTATCGGTGCGTAAGTACTCGGTCTTCCGATGCCGAGAGAATCTAGTTCTTTTATGAGAGAGGCTTCCGTAAATCTCGACGGGGGCTGAGTGAAATGTTGCTCGGATCTTTCAGAAAGAACTTTCATCTCTTCGCCTTTTTTCAACTCCGGAAATTCCTTTAGGGCAGAAGCTTCTTCGCCGTTGAAATCGTAAAAATATTTGAATCCGTCAAAAACAGTCTCGGTTCTCGAAGATCTCAGTTCTAAATCCGTGCCGGCAAAAAACGTGACAGTGTAAGTTTTTTCCAAAGAATCCCTGCATTGTGAAGCTAAAAACCTTCTCCAGATCATGGTATACAAAAGCAGCATGTCTTTGTCTATCTTGCCCTTTAAACTCTCTGGAGTTATTGAGACGAAAGTCGGCCTAACAGCTTCATGCGCGCTCTGGACGTTTTTTTTGGTGTCGGAATACTTGTTGGGCTTATCAGGCACAAGTCTTTTCAATCCCTGCTCTTTTAGATAATCCCTTGCCTGAGAGACGGATTCCGAAGACACCCTCACCGAGTCTGTCCTCATATAGGTAATCAAACCTATGGTCTCGTCTTCAATGTCGACTCCTTCAAAAAGCCGCTGTGCTTTCATCATTGTCTTGTTCGCGCTGAATCCTAATCTGGTCGCGGCATCTTGCTGCATCGTGCTTGTGGTATAGGGGGGTTTGGGCTTTTTTTTCTTTTCAACGCTGAATATGTCTTTGACCTTTACTGGGTTGTTTTTGACCTCTTTTACCATTCTGGATGCCTGTTCTTCGGTTTCTATCTTGATTTTTTTATCGCCTTTTTTTACAAGAGCAGCTTCTATTCGCGCGCTTTCTTTTCCCAGTTCAAACAAGACGTCCCAGTATTCCTGCGAAACGAATTTGTCTCTTTCGTCTTCTCTTTTGCATATCAGCTTCAAGGCGACGGTCTGCACCCTTCCCGCTGAAAGACCGCTTTTTATGGCTCTCCACAGAATAGGGCTGACTTGATAACCCACCAACCTGTCGAGTATTCTTCTCGCGTTCTGCGAGTCTACTTTAAGAGAGTCAATTTTACCCGGTTTTTTTATTGATTCTTCTATTGCCTTAGGAGTTATCTCGAAAAACAACAGTCTTTTTACGGTTTTTTCCTGAGGCAGTTCTTCCTTGATGTGCTGTGCGATTGCTTCGCCTTCTCTGTCGGGGTCGGTGGCTATGTATATAGTGACGGCTTTTTTCGCGGATTCTTTTATTTTATTTATCTGTTTCATCTTCGACTTGTTCAAAAGATACGTCGTCTTGAAGTTATCGGCGATGTCGACCCCCAACCTAGAAACCGGCATGTCCTTTATGTGTCCGTAAGTGGATAAAACGGAAAAATCCTTACCCACAATTTTCGTTATTGTCTTCGCCTTTGTCGGCGATTCAACTATCAATAAATTTTTAGCCACTTTAATCCTTGTTTATTAGAAATCCGTTCAAAATTATCTCAACAGCTTTTTCGCTCATTTTTTCCTCTCTCCTGTTTTCAACCATATCGATGAAGGAGTCGACGTCCCTTTCATCGAGCATCCCGCTGTCCCATACCTGAAGAAAATGCATCATTCCTCCGTCCGTGAGGTTGTCCATCAGTAAAAGGAGTCTATCATCGCTGATCGATTCGCCCTTTACGCTATGGTAAAAGCGAGGTATCAAACTGAAAACATCCTGTTCGAGTTCTTCTTGTGATATTCCGACCACATCAAGATAGGACATTATCTCGCCGATATTTTCACCTTTGAGGTTTTTTCTCAAAAAATCAACTAAAATTTTCGTTTTGAGTTTTTTGTCCATTTTAAATTGCCTCCTTTTGATCCAGCAACAGAGGGCGTTTGATAATCCGCATGATCTGACCTAAATATATTCAAATCAATTGATGACTGCAAATACGTTATGCTTTATATTTACACAATCATAATTTAAAATGAAGGTTTATAGAACTTTCTTCATAAAATCAAGGGAAAAAAGGAGGTAACGATGACTTTTCTTTCGTTTCTTTTTCTCATCTTCGCGATTTCAGGAGGCATTGCTCTTATCTCGATGAAAAAAAAAGGCCTTGGCATTTTGGTTTTAATTTCCCTGCTTATGCTTTCGTTTTTTGCCCAGACACTCACTGTGATAGACGCGGGAGAAATTGGCCTTCAGGTTCTTTTTGGAAAAGTTCTTCCGAATCCTATGATGCAGGGACTTCATGTAAAAAACCCTCTGGCAAAAATAGTCACTTATTCTATAAGGCTGCAGGAATACACCATGAGCATTGCTCCGGGAGAAGGAGCAAGATACAACCCGGACCCCATAACTGCGAGAACGCTCGACAACTCTGAGATCACGGTCGACATAACAATCTGGTGGTCTGTCAATCCCGATTCCGCTGCAAAAATATATTCCGCGGTAGCCACGAATACCGACCAGCTGAGGGATCTTTTGGTCAGACCAGCATCAAGGGCTGTCCTTAGGGACGTCATAAGCAAATACAAACTTGACGACTGTTTTAAAAAAAGAGACGACATCCGGGTCCGACTCCTCGAGGAATTATCCCTGTATATGAATCCCAAAGGGGTCAAAGTCGACAACGTCCTTTTGAGAAACATCACTCCTCCCGCGAGTGTCGATTTGGCTATACAGGAAAAGTTGGCCGCAGAACAACAACTCCAGAAAAGAGAATACGAAATCGCAATAGCAAGGCAAGACTCTGTGAAGAGGGTAGTCGAAGCAGGAGGGATAGCTTCGGCCCAGTTTATAATTTCTTCAAACTTGACCGAAAAATACCTCCAGTGGAACGCTATAGAGGCAATTAAAACGCTGAGTGAGAAGGGGAATTCGGTTTTTTACGTAATACCCACAAGTTCTTCTTCATCCGGCATCCCCTTGATTTTGAACACGCCACAGTAAGGAGATAAAATTGCATCACGAACTCAACGGAAAAAACTTGACGGTAGAGACGGTTGTCGACGTCGCTCGAAAAAAAGGAACCATATCTCTCAACCCTGACAGCCTCGACAAAATAACCAAATGCAGGAAAATGCTCGAAGAAAAAATTTCATCCGGCGAAATAATGTATGGAATAAACACGGGAATAGGAGAATTTTCTGAAATCGTATTGGACGAAAGTCAGATAAAAGAATTCCAGAAGTACCTGATATACAACCATTCAGCCGGAATAGGCGAACCTATGCCAGAAGAATGGGTCAGGGGGGCCATGCTCGGAAGGATAAACGTTCATTGCAATGGGAATTCAGCCTGCAGACCCGAAATCACCAAGACAATTGTCGAGATGATCAACAAAGAAGTCACTCCGCAAGTATGCAAGAAGGGATCAGTAGGAGCATGCGGAGACCTCGCTCCAATGTCACAGATTGCCCTGCTTTTGATGGGTGAAGGAAAAGCGTATCACAGAGGTGAGCTCTTGAACGGGAAAACGGCTATGGAAAGAGCCGGAATAACAATCCCCGGTTTGCAGGCAAGAGACGGCTTGGCGATGATAAACGGCTCGAATTTCATAACCGCTATGAGTGCTCTTTTCATACAAGACGCGGAAAATTTTCTTAAACAGGCTGAAATTGCCGCAGCGATGTCTCTCGAAGCCCTGAAAGCAAACCCGTCGCCCTACGACGAAAGGATTCACAAAGCCAGAGGTTTCAAAGGATCCATAAAAAGCGCTAAATCACTGAGAAGAATTATGTCCGGTGGAGACGTTTTTGAAAAGAGAATAAAAAGCAAAGTTCAAGACGCCTACTCAATGCGGTCCACTCCACAGGTCATCGGAGCGGCTCATGACGCCTTGGCGTACGCGAAAAGCCAGGTCGAGATTGAGCTAAATGGAGTCGGGGACAACCCTCTTTTTTTTCCTGAAGAAAACCTGCAATTGTCTGGAGCGAATTTTCAAGGCACCCCCGTATCGGTTCCAATGGAACTCGCTGGTTCTGTTCTGACAATGGTCTGCGTCTTGTCCGAAAGGAGGATGAACAGGCTGAACAATCCGGCTTTGAGCGTAGGCCTGCCGGCTTTTTTGACAAAAGGAGCGGGTATGTTTTCAGGGCTCATGCTGAGCCAGTACACCGCGGACTCACTTATAGTCGAACAAAAAATTCTCTCAACCCCAGCAAGCATTCAATCCATTCCAGCAGCAGCCGACCAGGAAGATTTTGTGTCGATGGGCATGAACACGGCTTTGAAAAATTTCCAGATTCTCGACAACGCTTGGGGGATACTGGGTATAGAATTCATGGCGGCTGCACAAGCCCTTGACTTCAGGGAATACAAACTCGGCAGAGGCACCGAAGCGGCAAAAAAAACAATACGCAGACACGTCGATTTTCTCGACGTAGACCGGCCGCTTTTCGACGATCACAATAAAATGAAGGAACTTGTCAAGTCTTGCGAGATACTTAAAGAAGTAGAAAAGGAAATCGGCAGTATGTCTGAATGAGAAACTCTGCTGTCAAAGGGAAAAAATGTATTTTTTTTCTCTGTACAGCTTCGTCTCTTCGCCGTGCCCTGGAAGCACTTTAAAGTTTGATTTCAGGTCGAATAACGATCTAAGCGATTTTTTTATTTTGTTGAAGTCTCCACAAGGCAGGTCACATCTTCCTATTCCTCCCCTAAAAAGAGTGTCTCCGGAAAAAAGCGTGTCCCCTGCCGTCAACGAGATCGATCCCTCGGTGTGCCCTGGAGTGTGTAAAACCCTGAATTCGGAGGTTCCGAGAATTATTTTATCGTCTTTGTTTAAAATGACATCAGGATAAATCTCCTGAATTTTCATACCGAAAAGAAATGATCCGTTTATCATTGGGTCGTTTAGGTTTTGGGCGTCTTTTTCGTGAATAGCGATTCTCGCTTCAGGAAACAGCCTTTTCAACTCCGGAACCGCCGCGATATGATCGTAGTGATTGTGGGTTAGGATGATGTATTTGCATACGTAGTCTTCTCTGAAACCGAGCATCTCCTCTGAATACCCCCCTGGATCAATCACGGCGAGTTCTCTGTGATCTTCCACAAAATAGCAATTTGTCTGGATTTCACCTACGATAAAACGCTTTGTATTCATATCCGATTACCTTTGTCTGAATTCTACCATCTCAATTTTATAAAGCAAAGCCGGCCTTCGAAATCCATTCTATTCCATGTATTCGTATCTAAGTCATTTGCTTGGATGTTTATTACACCATCTGGGAAACGTCAGCTTTTTGGATAAAACAGCAATTGACAAAGCCGGTTTCAATAAATAAACTGGCTTAGAAATGATTGTTGTGACAATAGACGGACCCTCTGCGGCGGGGAAAAGCACCGTCGCGAAAATAGTTGCCCGGGAATTGGCTTATATGTATCTTGACACCGGCGCCATGTACAGAGCGGCCACTCTCTACTTCATCGAAAACAGAATTGACATAGAAGACAGAATTTCGGTGGTCTCCGCGCTCGATTCGGTCGAAATCGAATACGGGGAAAGGGGTGTTATTCTCAATGGATCGAATGTCGAATCGAAAATCAGAAACCCCGAAGTGACCAAAACTGTGAGCCCAATAAGCGCTATTAGGGAAGTCAGAGAAAAACTCGTCGAAATTCAAAGAGGCGTAAAACACCCAATGGGCTTGGTCTGCGAAGGAAGAGACATGGGCTCCGTCGTGTTCCCAGGGGCTCAGTATAAATTTTTCCTTACTGCATCTCTCTACGAACGAGCGAAAAGAAGAAGAAAAGATCTCGAAAAAATAGGTGTTCAAATGAAAGACGAAGAGGTGGGTATAGATTTGTCTTTGAGAGATAAATACGATTCCGAAAGGGAAATATCCCCTATGGTCATCCCTCAAGGCGCTCATGTCATTGACACTACAGATATGACAATAAGCCAAGTGGTAGAAAAAATTTTGCTTGAAATAGAAAAATGATCCCCAAACATTCTCTTTTCTGGTCTTTTTCTCATCTGCTTGCCTACCCCCTGTTCAAAAATATTCTCGGACTCAGATCTATAGAAGGCAAAAAAAACCTTCCCCTTGACGAAAATTTCATTCTCGCGCCGAACCATTTAAACAACTTCGATCCCCCTGCGGCGGCATTCAGCGTATATCCGCACGAATGTTATTTTCTCGCCAAAAAAGAGCTATTTGAAGTTCACCCTGTTTACAGTTTTATCCTCAAAACATACAACGCGATCAAGATTGACAGAACAGGTAAAGATATATCCGCTATGAAAAAAGCCCTGAAGGTTCTTCACAAGGGGCATATTCTAATCGTTTTTCCGGAAGGAACAAGAAAAGCCCGACACAATTTCGAAGACATAAAAACCGGAGCGGCTTTTCTCTCGGCAAAAACAAGAAAACTTCTCATCCCCTGCTTCATAAGTTATACAAACCCAGGCATCGGCGATTTACTCAGAGGGAAAATGGAAACAGTGATAAAATTCGGCAGACCAATATCTCCGACAAAAGACGGAAAGACAAAGTCAACGGAGGTTTTGGCTGAACTCTGGAAAATGGAAATGAAAAGGTTATGCGGGTCATAGTCGCAAAAAACGCAGGTTTTTGTTTTGGAGTCAAAAGAGCCGTAAAAATGGCGGAAGAAGTTCTCGATTCTTCCCAATCGACAGAAAAGGTCTACATCCTGGGTGAAATCATTCACAATCCGCAGACTGTCAAAATGCTCGAAGAAATGGGAGCCGTGACAATAGACGAGAGCGACCTGGAAAAGGTCCAGCCGGGAAAACTCATCTTGAGAAGCCATGGAGTCCCACTCGAGGTCATTGAAAAGGCCAAAAAACTTAAATTCAGCATTGTTGACACGACATGTCCTTTTGTCAAAAAAGCCCAAATCATAGCAGACCAAAATTCAAAAAAGGAAAACCAACTTATTATTATAGGAAAAAAAGAACACCCGGAAGTGAAAGCTTTGCTCTCTCACAGTCTGTATAACGCTTTTGTTATAGGCTCGATAGAAGAAGTCAAAAAATTGGACTTAAACCCCGACTTAAAAACCGTCATAATAGTCCAGACTACATTCTCAGAAAATAAATTCAAGAAAATTGTGGGTGAAATTATCTTGCTTTTCAAAGAAGTTTTGGTCTATAATACGATTTGCAACGCGACTTACATCAGAAGAACCGAATCTTTGAGTGTAGCTGAAAAGACCGATGTAAATATAGTCGTCGGCGGAAAAAACAGCTCCAACACAAGAGAGTTGACAAACTTTTTAGTCGAAAAGGGCTATAAGGCTTTTCAAATAGAAAGCCCTGATGAAATCAGGGACGATTTTTTTGATGGATCGGAATGCATCGGAATTACTGGAGGAGCATCCACTCCTCTTTCAGTGATCGAGGAAGTAAAAAAGTTGATCGAAGATATCCGCGTTTAAGAGCGGGTTTCGATATATAGTGCAGGCAAAGGTTTTGAACAATCTAACGTTATTTGTGCGGAGGAATATTGGAAAATCAGAATGTAGTGGAAGGTGAAAAAAACTTTGAAATCTGGGATATAACCGACGATGAGCTGTCCGTTTTAATTGACAAGTATTCCCCATCTCTCGAAGAGGGGAAAATCGTCAAAGGCACGGTTGTCAGAATTGGACCGAAAGACATCGTCCTCGATATTTGTCAAAAAAGTGAAGGGGTGCTTTCAGCATCCGAGTTCCCTGAAGATTACTCGCTCAAAGTTGGCGATGTTATAGATGTTTTTCTCGATGAACTCGAAGGTGAAGAAGGATTCGCCGTAGTCTCCAAACAAAAAGCCGATTTCATCAAAGTATGGGATGACATCAAAGCGGCTTTCGACAACAGGTCTTCCGTGGAAGGCACAATTACAAAAAGGGTTAAAGGCGGCATGATAGTATCCGTGTTCGGGGTTGAAGCTTTTCTACCTGGAAGCCAGATAGACTTGAGGCCTTGCAAAGACATGGATCAGCTGCTTGGTAAAAAATTCCAGTTCAGGATCATAAAGCTAAACTGGAAAAGAAGAAACATAGTCGTCTCGAGAAGACAGATACTTGAAGAGGACAGAGAACAGAAAAAGAACCAACTTTTCAACGATCTCGACGTGAATTCAGTTCTCGAAGGAAAAGTCAAAAACATCACTCCATTCGGAGCTTTCATCGACCTCGGCGGAATCGACGGGCTTCTTCACATCACTGATATATCCTGGGGAAGGATTCAGCACCCCAGCGAAGTTCTCTCTATCGGAGACTCGGTTCAAGTCATGGTCATAGGCATAGAAAAAGACAAAAACAGAGTGTCCCTCGGCATGAAACAGCTCGTACCCGATCCGTGGAAGAACATTACGGAAAAATACCCCGAAGGCACAAAAGTCCAGGGAAGAGTTGTTTCCATGACTGATTACGGCGCTTTTGTAGAAATAGAAAAAGGTGTTGAAGGCCTTATTCACATATCAGAAATGTCTTGGACAAAGCATATCAAAAAACCATCCGACATACTCGAGGTGGATCAGACCATCGAGGCGGTTGTACTCAACATAGATCCGGAAAAACAAAGAATTTCTCTCGGTCTAAAACAAGTAAACCCCGACCCCTGGGAGACAATCGAAAACAAGTACCCCGTCGGTTCCATCGTTGAAGGTAAAATCCGGACCATAACTAATTTTGGCGCGTTCATTCAGCTTGAAGAAGGAATAGACGGATTGATTCATGTCTCGGACATGTCATGGGTTGAGAGAATTGAAACCCCTCGTCAAATACTTAAAGAAGGAAAAAACGTCCAGTGTAAAGTCCTAAAAATAGACAAGGAATCCAAGAAAATTTCCCTGGGGATAAAACAGTTGGAAGAAGATCCTGTTCAGAAATTCATATCTTCCCATCAGCCCGGCGATCAAATCACCGGAACAATTGTCGAACTTAAAGACAGAGGTATCGTAGTCAAGATCGAAAACAACGCCAGAGGTTTTGTGCCTTTCTCTCATCTTCTAAGCGACAACATAAAAAAACCTTCTGATATGTACAAAATCGGAGATAGTTTAGAATTGAAGATAATTGAGATGTCATCAGACGGACGCAGAATTCTTCTGTCGGAAAAAGAAGCGAATCCAAATTACGAAGAGAGCAAGGACGCGGATTCCTGATGTTTTAGGGATAGGACAATAATGATCCTCGGCGTCATACCTGTGAGGATTGGTTCAAAAAGGCTTCCCTTCAAACCTCTTCTGAACCTCGGTGGGAAGCCTCTTTTCTTTTGGGCTGTCGAGAAAGCGCTTGAATGCAAAAAGCTCGACGAAGTTTTAGTGGCCACTGATTCAAAAGAAATAGCCGAAAAAACGACAGCTCTGAAAAGAGTAAAATGCGTTTTGACTCCTGATTTACCGAGCGGGTCTGACAGAGCGGCTTGGGTCAGCAGAAAAAGAGAAGACGTCGAAATAGTCGCGAACATCCAGGGGGACGAGCCTTTTATCTGCCCGGAAGACATCGACAGAACTATAGACTCTCTTTTAAAAGACCCCCTAGCAGACATGGCGACTCTTTACACTAAATTCGACGAAGACGATGACCCTTCTTCCCCCGACAAGGTGAAAATTGTATCGGACAGAAGGGGTTACGCCCTGTATTTTTCTAGGGCTAAAATCCCTTATCCAAGAGACGGCATGCGCTTCGCTTTTCTCAAACATTTGGGGCTTTATGTCTTCAGAATGCAATTCCTTATAAACTTCACCGAAAACCCTACAAGCACCCTTGAAAAGGTGGAAATGCTCGAACAGCTGAGGGCTTTGGAAATGGGCGCAAAAATAAAACTAATAGAGGCAAAAAAACCTTCTTATGGAATTGACACAGAAGAAGATTACAAAAAAGCCCAAACAATTGTGAAGGGAGAGTCTCACAGATGGCACAAAAATACGTCGTAGTCGTCGGCGGTGTTATAAGCGGAGTCGGCAAGGGAATAGCTTCCGCTTCCATAGCTAAGATACTCGTTGAATACGGTTATAAAACAACAGCTATAAAAATCGATCCATACATCAATTTCGACGCCGGGACTTTAAGACCCACCGAGCACGGCGAAGTTTGGGTGACAGACGACGGTGGAGAAATCGACCAGGATCTCGGTAACTACGAAAGGTTTATCGGAGAACAGATCCCCAAAAAGAATAATATAACAACAGGGCAAGTTTACTGGGCGGTGATCGAAAAGGAAAGAAACGGAAAATTTTTGGGAGAAACAGTTCAATTCATCCCTCACATACCAGACGAAATAATACAAAGAATAGAAGAATCTTCCGCAGAACACGAAATAGCGGTAATTGAGATAGGCGGCACTATTGGCGACTACGAAAACATCCCCTTTCTTTTCGCACTAAAAAGCCTCGAGAAAAAATTAGGACAGGGAAGTTTTTCCTATGTTCTTCTCACCTACCTTCCAATACCTGGAAACATAGGAGAGATGAAGACCAAACCGACACAGCAGGCAATTAAACTATTGTCTCAGCACGGAATATTCCCTGACATAATTCTCTGCCGTGCGAAAACTGAAATTGACCAGATAAGAAAAAAGAAAATTGAAATCTACGCTAACATCCCCGCGGAAATGGTGATTTCCGCTCCCGACGTCTCCTCTGTTTACTCTGTTCCCCTGAATTTCGAAAGAGAAAGCCTCGGAAAAAAAATTCTCATGACCCTCGATTTAAAACCGAAAAAAGAGGGGGACTGGTCGCAGTGGCAAAAACTCGTAACCCATATAATGAACCCATCCAAAGAGATTTCCATAGGAATGATTGGAAAATATATCGAAACCGGCAATTATCAACTCGAAGACGCCTACATATCGGTCAAGCATGCGCTTGAACACGCGGGAGCCAATTCCGACTGCAGGGTTAAAATCTTGTGGATCAGCGCTTCACACGTGCAAACAGAGTCTGAAATAGCACAGTCCCTTGAAGATCTCGACGGAATAATCGTGCCTGGGGGATTCGGCAGACACGGAATTGAAGGTAAAATTAAGGCCATAAAAATAGCGAGAGAACTGAGAATCCCTTACCTTGGGCTTTGCCTGGGAATGCAGCTCGCTTTGGTTGAAATAGCGCGTAATATACTCGGGCTCGAAGGGGCTGATTCAACGGAAAACGAACCTCATACTCCGCACCCGGTCGTCACGCTTCTGCCTTCTCAGCAGGAAGCTATGCTGCATTCGAGATACGGAGCGAGCATGCGTCTCGGCGCGTATCTTGCAAACATCATAAACGGGACTAAAATATCCTCTCTTTACATTCGTTCAGACAGAGTCCAGAGAGACGCTCGCGTCATAGAATCATTCACCTCTGGCAAAGAAAAGTTCAGATTGGGCGTCAAACCAAAGAATGGGGACTTCATCGAAGTCATAGAAAGACACAGACACAGGTACGAGATAAATCCGGCTTACATCAGGCGTTTTGAAGAGGCAGGTGTTGTTTTCTCGGGATTCCACATAAGACATGACAAAGAGGAACCTTTGATGGAGTTTATAGAATTACAGGATCATCCATTTTTTATAGCCACACAGGCGCACCCGGAATTCAAGTCAAGCCTTGTGGACCCTTCCCCTTTATTCACCGGTTTTATCAGATCCTGCCTGGAAAAACACTACGGAAAACCAGATTGAAATCAAGTTTTTCATCACCCGCGAAGATCTTTTTTGTCCCCTTCGCTTCGATTTTTTTGCTCGTTTCATCCGATCCCCTTTACTCGGCACTCGTCTTCTGCGTATCTTCTCTTCTGCTTGTCAGCATGGACAGACCTGAAAAGAGTGTCTTGTCCCTTTTAGGAGCCTTTTTATCTATTCTCGTCAAAAACATTTTTCCCGACGCGGTCATCAACTGCTTCAAGACGATATCAGTGATTTTTTTGCCTTTTTTATGGGCAAAAGAGATTTCGGCGGATGATCTTCTGTCTTTGCCCCTGGTGGGCAAAACTGCGTTTGCAAAAAGTCTATACATGATATCTGAAATATCATCAAGCTTCATACCGTATATGCGATCCGAACTGGCACAGACAGTTTTCATTTTAAAAACATTCAAGCTTCCGAAAAATAGCATTTTTGTGAAAGTCCCTTCTTTGGTGGCTTGGAGCGTGATGAAAATTGAAAGACGAAAAATAAACCTCTATCTTTCCCTTAAATCAAGAGGTTTCAGAGACACCGATGATTTGGTTTTTTTGGGAAAACCGGTATTCTTCTCGCGAAAAGACATTTTGCCTTACTCAGCCCTAACCCTTCTTCTGCTTGTAAGGTTTATAACTTGAGAAGAATAAAATTTGAAGTCTCCTACGATGGGAGACAATTCAGCGGGTGGCAAATTCAAAAAGCCAAAAGAACCGCCCAGGAAGAGCTTGAAAAAGCGATTTTCTCGGTCACCAAAAACATTTCAAAAGTCACGGGAGCCGGTAGGACAGACGCCGGGGTTCATGCGATAGGACAGACAGCTCATTGTGACATTCAATGTGACATACAGGACTTAGACCTTCTCAGGGCTGTAAATTCGAATTTACCCTGTGATTTGAAGGTAAAAAATCTCTTGACGGTCGAACCTGATTTTCATTCGACCAAAGACGCAGGGGAAAGACAATACGTTTACAGGATTGAGTACACTTCGGGCAATCCCTTCACCAGAGGATTCGCGTGGCAGTTGAGAAAGCGGCTCTCCGTTGAAAAGATGGCTAAAACCGCATTGTTGTTGAAAGGTAAACACGATTTTTCAGCTTTTTGCATAAAAAAAAGCCTAAAACAGAACAACGAAGTAGATCTCAGAGCTGTTGAAATAGTCAGTTTACAAAATGGACTACTGCTTTTTTTCGCGGCTGACCGTTATCTTCACAAATTGATAAGGTCCATCGTAGGAATGCTCTACGACGTAGGAAGGGGTAAAGCGGACCCGGAAACGGCTGAAGTGGCGCTTTTACGGAAAAACAGAATATACGGCGGCTTCACGGCTCCAGCCCAAGGGCTTTACCTCTACAGAGTTCTTTACTCAGGGGAAAACGCAAATTTTTCAAAAGAAGAATTTTTCAGCAACTTCACCGGGACATGAGGGAGGATTTATGGGCACCCTGGAAAGATACACGTTGCCAGAAATGAAGGAACTTTGGTCCGACGAAAACAGGTTTCGGACTTGGCTAAAAGTCGAGCTCGCCCAGTGCAGAGCGAGAATGGAATTAGACCAAATTCCTAAAGCAGAGTTCGGGGAAATCGAGAAAAAAGCGGATTTCGACCTGGAGAGAATCCGTGAAATAGAAGAAGAAGTCGAGCATGACGTCATAGCTTTTCTCAGTTCTGTAGCCGAGAAGGTAGGTGAACCTTCAAGGCATATCCATTACGGTATGACTTCATCTGACGTGCTCGACACATCTCTCGCCTTGCTCCTTTCAGAAGCCGGAGAGATGATTCAAAATGAGCTCAAATCGTTGATTCAAAAGACAAAAACCATGGCGCTGAAGACAAAGCACTTTGTAATGATGGGAAGGACACACGGCGTCCACGCGGAACCCATAACCCTCGGTCTGAAACTGCTCTCTCTCAGAGAAAATTTCAAACGTTCACTCTCCCTGTTGAAGAACGCGACTGAAAACATTAAGTATGGAAAGATTTCGGGTCCGGTGGGGGCTTATGGGAACATCGACCCTTACGTCGAAAAAAGAACACTCGAAATTCTCGGGCTTAAAACCGAACCTGTTTCTACTCAAATCATACCGAGGGACAGACACATGCTATTCGTTATGGCTCTTGCGCACACAGCCTCAGGGATTGAAAGAGCGGCTCTACAGATAAGGCTGCTTCAGAGAACGGAGACAGGCGAAATATCAGAGCCGTTTTCATCTCGTCAAAAGGGGTCTTCCGCGATGCCTCACAAAAAAAATCCCGTTATTTGCGAGAGAATTTGCGGACTTTCAAGACTTTTCAGAGGCTTTACGACAGCGGCTATTGAAAACGTCTCTCTTTGGGACGAAAGAGATATAAGCCATTCTTCCGCTGAGAGAGTTGTTTTGCCAAACGCGACCAGTTTATTGCTTTATATACTAAAAAAAATGCAGTATATTATAGACAATCTTTCGGTTGACACAGTCAAAATGACGAACAATAAAAATTTGTCCGGGCAGAGGTATTTGTCTGGAGCTTTTTTATTGAAGCTCTGTGAAAAGGGGATGAACAGAGACGAAGCGTACAGAATAATACAATCCGCGGCACTAAAGGCTCAAGAGGCAGAAAAATCCCTCGTGGAAATTCTTTCCTACGACGAGTTTTTCACCGGTTTTTTCAAAGAAAAGGAGGTTTTGCAAATTGCCGACGAAGAAAATCTTCTCAAGAATGTCGATTTTGTTTTTGATAGAGTATTTGACTCTGAAAAGGAGGAATAGATGATTTCACCGACCGAATTATTTTTTACCGAAGAACAAAATGAGATAAAGGAACTTTCGAGAAAAATTGCGGAAGAGAAAATACTCCCTGTAAGAGCCGAATACGATAATAAAGATATTTTTCCAAGGGAAATTCTCGCCGAACTCGCCAAATCCGATCTATTCAGGGTTTTCATCCCCGAACAATACGACGGATTGGGAGGCGGCACAACAGAGCTTTCGATTGTAACAGAAGAACTCTCGAGAATTTGCGGCGGTATAGCCATTTGCTATGCGGCGAGCGGTTTAGGCGCGATGCCCATTCTGCTTCACGGCAGCGACGCTCAGAAGAAAAAATACCTCCCTCCCATAGCGAGCGGAGATAAACTTGCGGCGTTCGCGATAACTGAAGCGGAAGCAGGATCCGATTCCGCAAACATAAAAACCAAAGCTGTGCGCAAGGGTGATCAATACATCCTCAACGGGACTAAGCAATTCATAACTTCAGGCAGCGAAGCCGACATCTACGTAGTCTTCGTCACGACAAATCCCAACAAAGGCATAAGAGGTCTTTCAGCTCTGATAGTCGAGAAAGGCGCCGAAGGTTTTACTTTCGGCAAAAAAGAGAAAAAAATGGGTATCAGGTCATCCATCACAACAGAACTTGTTTTCGACAACTGCCCTGTACCAAAAGAAAACATAATCGGCGGGGAAGGAAGAGGATTCAGAATAGCAATGGACACTTTTGACAGATCGAGACCCGGTGTAGCCTCCCAGGCGATAGGAATAGCCCAGGGGGCTTTCGAAATCGCCCTTGAATACGCTTCAAAAAGAGTGCAGTTTGAACAGGCGATAATTAACTTTCAGGGAATAGGATTCATGCTCGCTGACATGGAGACTTCAATCCAAGCAGCTAGAAGCCTCAACTTCACGGTCGCCAAATACGTCGATTCCGGAGTCAAAGACATTGGAAAACTCTCGGCGATGACAAAAGTATTTGCCAGCGACGTCGCGATGAAAGTGACGACGGACGCGGTTCAAATCCTCGGAGGCTACGGTTATATGCGTGATTACCCCGTGGAGAAGATGATGCGTGACGCGAAAATTACCCAGATCTACGAAGGTACAAACCAGATACAAAGATCCATAATAATGACCAAGCTCATACATGAAATGGCACAGAAAAAATAGGAGGTGACATGAAATTGATCCAGACTTTCGAAGAACTTGTAGATAAAGCCAAATCATGCCCAAAACAGACCGTTTCAGTCGCATGTGGAGATGACCCTGACACGATAGAAGCTATAGCGAGAGCCGTAAACGAAGGATTCGTTCACGCCATAATGGTTGGGGACAAAAATCTCACCGAAGAATTGGCGAAAAAAGTGGGCATTGACCACAAAATATTTGAATATATAGACGAGGCAGACAGAAAGACAGCCGGAAAGAAAGCTGTCGAACTCGTAAAGCAGAAAAAAGCCGATATCATAATGAAAGGCATGATTTCCACTTCGGATTACGCCAGGGCTGTTCTCGATAAAGAAAAAGGCTTGATGCCTCCGAAATCGACTTTGTCTCACGTCACCATAGCCAAAGTTCCGTCTTATCCGAAATTTCTGATTTTGTCGGATGTGGCGATCCTTCCTCAACCCGACCTTTCCCAGAAAGCCCTGATGATAGAATACTGCGTGGAAATCGCCAAATTTCTCGGTATAGACCTCCCGAAAATCGCCATATTATCAGCCTCGGAAAAGGTCGAGCCGAAAATTCAATCTTCGATAGATGCCGCTCTTCTCACAAAAATGGCTGAAAGAGGGCAGATAAAAAATTGCATAGTAGACGGACCTCTCGCCCTCGACATATGTATAAGCAACCACTCCTTGAAAGCAAAAAAATTGTCTTCTCCCGTAAACGGCGAAGCGGACGTGATAATTTTCCCTAACATTGAGGCGGGGAACTCTTTTTATAAAGGTCTTGTATATCTGGCAAACGGAGTAGTGGCTGCTATTATCGTCGGCGCTACAGCGCCTGGAGTTCTGGTGTCGAGAGCCGATAGCGACGACACCAAGTTTTACTCAATAGCTTTAGCTTCTCTCGCGGCTTCTTCAAGAATGGGGGATAAATAAAAAATGTTTAAAGCAAAAATATACGGGACCGGCTCTTATGTTCCGGAGAGGGTAATTACAAATCAGGATTTTGAAAAATATCTCGACACTTCAGATAAATGGATAACCGAAAGATCAGGTATAAAAGAGAGACATTGGGTCAGAGACGATCAAGCGACGTCTGACATGGTGCTGGAATCTTCAAAGAAAGCCATCGAATCTTCAGGAATCGACCCGGATAAAATTGACATGATCATAGTAGCGACCATATCACCCGACCATTTATTTCCTTCAACGGCATGCTTGGTCCAGCAGAAGCTGAACCTAAGAACCATCCCTGCTTTTGATATTTCAGCCGCCTGCACCGGGTTCATATACGCAATGGAAATAGCCCGTAATTTCATAGCAAACAAAACAGCGCGGTACATTTTAGTGTCGGCGGCGGAGACTTTGTCGAAAATTTCAGACAAGGACGACAGGAGCACAGTCGTGCTTTTTGGGGACGGAGCAGGTTCGGTTTTGCTCGGACCGTCGGAAGGAAAAAGCGGTATCATCTCGACAAGAATTTATTCAGACGGAAACCTTTCAAAACTTTTAGAAATGCCAGCGGGGGGCTCCCGCTATCCAGCATCCGAAGAGACGGTAAAAAACAAGATGCATTATTTGAAAATGCAGGGAAACGAGACCTACAAGCACGCCGTGACCAAAATGGGCAACGTCGCCATCGAAGTTCTCAAACTCGCCGGTATCACCGGGAAGGAAGTCGACATTTTCATACCTCATCAGGCAAATTACAGAATAATGGAGTCAACTGCTCTCAGGGCAGGCGTTGCAGTCGAAAAGGTATACGTGACAATTCATAAATATGGGAATATGTCAGCGGCGACTATCCCTGTAGCTCTCGATGAAGCAGTCAGAGAGAACAAGATAAAACCCGGCGATGTCGTTCTTCTCGACGCTTTTGGAGGAGGATTGACTTGGGGGGCAACGGTTTTGAGGTGGTGATAAATGGTTTTGCGGAGATACTTTTCAAGGTAAAACATCCGACAAGATACATAGGAAACGAAATAAACTCAACGCTGAAAAGTACAGAACCGCTTTTTTTGTTGTGTTACCCGGATGTATACGAAATCGGAATGTCCAATCTTGGAATTCAAATCCTAAGGCATATTCTCGCCTCGGAAGGTTATAATTCAGAGAGGGTTTTCAGTCCGGACAGAGACCTCGAAAGGGAACTGACCCTTAGAGATCTGCCTCTTTTTTCACTTGAATCCAAGACCCCCGTAAAAAATTTTCCGGTTCTCGGTTTTTCTCTTGAATGCGAACTCAACATAACGAATATGATTAATGTCCTGACTCTCGGCAAAATACCTCTCTCGCGTTTAGAACGCGACGATGATGATCCCGTGGTTATAGCCGGAGGGGCGTCTGTCCTCAATCCTGAACCATGGTCTTTTTTCATTGACGCGTTCGTCGAGGGCGAAGCAGAATTCGTCATCCTCAAAATTGCCCTATTAGCTGAAGAATACAAGAAAAAAAGGATTACACGGCATGAGTTTTTAAAAGAATTGTCCCTTCTCCAAGGCGTCTACGTGCCGGAATTTCCATGCGAAATAGTCGAATATCTCAGGGTAGACGAGCTTTTGTTTGAACACGCTCCCCTTCCTCCCATCGTCCCTTTCATGAAAACCACACACGACAGACAAGCCGTCGAGATATCAAGAGGATGCCCTCGCTCATGTAAATTTTGCCAGGCAGGTTCTGTCTCGAGAAATGTAAGACACCGTCCGGCAAAAGACGTCATAGAAATCGCTAAAGCAGGAATAGAAATGTCCGGCTGGGAAGAACTGTCGCTTTTAAGCCTGTCAGTTTGCGACCATCCTGAACTGGATCTGATGGTCGCCGACCTCTATCCTTATCTGAAAAGAAACAGGACGAACCTCTCTCTTCCGTCTTTGAGGGCTGACAGCGTAAGCGAACATGTTCTCAAAATTGCAGGAGATCTGGGGCACAGAACACTCACCCTCGCCCCGGAAGCGGGAAACGAATCATTGAGAACTTCCATTGGCAAGACCATGAAAGACCAAGATATTTTGACCTCTGTGGAAAGAGCCGTCAAATACGGTTTTGAGAGAATTAAATTTTATTTTATGGTCGGTTTGCCTGGAGAGAAAGACAGGGACTTGGAAGACATAGCGGATCTCGTATTGGATGTCTCCAAAGCGATGAAAAAAAAAGACATCAGGGTTTCAATAGCTCCTTTCGTACCGAGACCTCACACTTTGTTTCAAAACGCACCACAGGAAAGCTACGAAGAAATCACCCGCAAATACTGTCTTATCGCCAATAAACTCCAAAAAATGAGAAGAAACATAAATTTCAGAGATCCAAAAGTTTCGTTTGTCGAGGGTCTTTTGTCGAGAGGAGCAGAGAATATATCCGCCGCCGCTATTTACGCCTTCAACAGCGGTTCGAGATTCGATCAGTGGCACGAGAACTTCAACTTCGAATTATGGAAAGATTCCCTTGAAAGAGCAGGTGTGGACATTCACGGAGAATCCAAAAACCCGTCTTATATTCAAAAGCGCTGGGAAAGGATAAAAGTTCGGCACACCCCTTCAAAACCCCACACAAGAGTTTATGAGAAACTTTCTTTTACCCCTCCCTCGTCAGGTTTCGTGCTTTCAAACCCGGGAAAGGTTTTTTATTACAGACTCAAATACTCCAAAGAAGAACCTCTTCGGCATATTTCACATCTGGAGCTCACAAATGCAGTTCTGCGATCTCTTAGAAGAGCCGGTTTGAAGCTGGATTACACCAGGGGTAAAAGGCCCAAACCGGACGTCAGTTTTGGACCTCCTCTCCCCTGCGGGGCTACATCGGATGCAGAACTGATGGATTTTTCGTCTCAGTTTTTTTTAGAAACAAGTATTATAGAATCCCTGAAGTCTTTTTTCCCCAAGGGAATAAAACCTTTGGAATTGTTTTATTTTGATAAAAAACCGCCCCCCATAACTTCATCGGATCTTGAAATAACATACATCTGTGAAAACTGCGAAATCGACGAAACTGCAAAGAAAAGATTTTATTCAGACGAATGTTGCTCTGTTGAAAGGATTCACAGGGGCAGGACAAAAAAAATTGAATTGAAGAAATACGTCAAAAATATTGATACCGGAAGAGAGGGTTTTGTTTTCAAGATCAATTTCACCAGAGAGGGGTCTGTGAGATTGTCGGAATTGGAGAGTTATTTCCATATAAAAAAATTTTCAAACTGGAAAAGAACAGTTATAAATCAGAGGTAAAGGTGGAAAACGGAATATTTATTAATTCTTTCGACGAGGAATTGAGGGTTGCTGTAATCAGCAACGGGAGACTGCTGGATATATTTATCGAGACATTCGACAGAAAAAAATTTGTTGGAGACATCTATAAAGGAGTGATAACCCAGGTCAACACTGGATTGAACGCCGCGTTCGTCGATATTGCCGGTGAAAAGTCGGCTTTTTTGCCGCTCTCCGAAGTGATGTCAGACTCGATAGATTTCGAGGGCGAGGAACCTAGCGAGAAAAGGCATCTTGAAAAAGGGCAGATTATTTATCTTCAAATCACAAAATCACCAATGGGTAAAAAGGGCCCCAGAGCGACGACTTACATTTCAATACCCGGCAAGTATTGTGTTATGATGCCAGGAAGGAAAATCGTCGGTATTTCGAGAAAAATCAAAAACAAAGACGAGAAAAAACGCCTGCGAGCACTGGGAAAAGATTTAATCACAGATGATTTCGGCATCATCATCAGAACCGAAGCGCAAAACAGGACAAAAGAAGACATACTTTCTGATCTCGCGGTTTTAAAAAACAAATGGAGAGAAATCGAGGACATCTCCAAAAAAAGGGAAGCCCCAACCCTGCTTTACACCGAAGACGATCCCACAATAAGGATTTTAAGAGACCATTTACTCATTTCGACCGAACAGCTCGTCATAGACAACTCTTCGCTGTTCAAGAAGATTCAGAAATATCTTACTTCGACGAATAAATCCGGAGACCTGCTGAAGAAAATAAAGCTTTACAACGACAAACTCCCCATATTCGAGTATTACGGAATAGAAGAAGAGATAACCAAGCTGTTTTCTCCCATAGTCCCCCTTTCTTCCGGAGCATACGTCATATTTCAGCATACCGAAGCGCTTGTGGCGATAGACGTCAACAGCGGCAAGTATTCAAACATAAACAACCCTGAAGACCTCGCCTACAGAATCAACCTCGAAGCGGCACGCGAGATAGCAAAACAGGTCAGGTTGCGAAATTTGGGGGGATTGATAGTAATAGATTTCATAGACATGCAGACCGAAGACCACAGAAGAGCCGTAAAAGCCGAAATCGACAAGCATATGTCGGGGGACAAAGCGAACTATTACACGCTTCCAATAAGCGAACTTGGACTGTTGCAGATGACCCGCAAAAGAACTGGACCTTCAGTTGTTCAAAATCTGCAGAAAAATTGTCCTTTCTGCAAGGGTTCAGGCCTTCTTTTCGAAGACCATTACATATCGAGTTCTCTGAAAAGATGGCTGAGAAACGTCTCGGATAAACTGTCCGGAAAAACCATCCAGATTCGACTGCCGAGAAGGCTGTATGAATTTATTTCACACCAGCTCTCTTCTTTTTTTGTGTCTCTTTCAAAGGAGAAAAACATAAGCATCGAGACCGTTTTTGACCCGTCGGCAGCCGGCGACCAGATTTCGGTATGGTGTATAAACGACAACGTTGAAATAAGCCATTGGGAAGGAGGTCTTCTTCCCGACATCGAAGTAAAATAAGAAGGGAAAGTCTATGACGGCAATACAGAAAAATATCGACGATCAGAGGGAAAATATCCTGTCTGACATAAGTGAATTGATCGAAATTCCGAGTGTTAAAAGCGAAGCTCTTCCCGGAGCTCCTTTCGGGGGGGAAGTGTCGAGGGTTTTTGATAAAGCGCTGGCTCTTGGAAAAAAATTGGGCCTTAAATCGTTTTCAGGCGACGGACACTACGTGTATTTTGAAATCGGAGAAGGTTCAACCCTGGGTTCAATTTTATGCCATTTGGATGTAGTGCCGGCTGAATCAGGATGGAAGCACCCTCCCTTCAAAGGTACTCTTGAGAATGGAAACCTTTACGGAAGAGGAGTTGAAGACGACAAAGGACCAGCTGTCTGTTCTCTTTACGCCCTTCACATCCTGCAGAACACTACAGGAGTCAAAGGCAGACTGAGGTTGATTCTGGGCGGGGACGAAGAATCGAGTTGGAAATGCATAGAAAAATACAAAGAAACCGAAGAAATACCCCTTTACGGAATAACCCCGGACTCCCAATTCCCGGTGATTTACGCTGAAAAAAATATTTTCAGGATAAACCTTACTGTTCCTTTTGAATCCAAGTATATCGATTCAGTCTTTGGTGGATCAGCGGTAAACATGGTTCCAGACAACGCTTGCGCGGTTTTAAAACAGGGGGTTTCCCTGCGGGGCGAAGAGGATATCATCAAGAAACACTTTTCGGACACGTTGACCGTCGGAGACAGAAAAGGGAAAAAATCATTTTTCGCCAGAGGTAAATCGGCACACGCCAGCACTCCAGATAAGGGGAAAAATGCCGTTTCCACTCTTTTTGACTTTTTGTCCAAGGTAATACCCCCTGACGATCCATTCAAGCTTTTCATAGACTTCTACGCTAAAAACATCGCTCATGACCACAGAGGAGAAAACCTCGGTATAGCTTTGGAAGACGAAGTCTCAGGCCACCTTACCATCAACCCCGGTTTGCTGCTATCAAAAGAAGGTCTTTTAAGAATTTCCAACGACATAAGATGCCCTATTAAATACAAGGTCGAAGAAGTTGTCGAAATTCTTGAGAAAATTGAATTTCCCGGATTTAAAATTGAAGTCGAAAAAACTGTTCCGGGGCTCTACGTCCCTAAGGATTCACCTCTTGTGTCCGTTTTGTTGGATGTCTACAGAAAAATCACCGGCGACACCTCCCCTCCCTTGGCAATCGGAGGCGGTACCTACGCGAGAGCTTTTCCCAACACGGTAGCTTTCGGCCCTGTTTTCCCAAAAAGAGAGATAATGGCACATCAACCCGACGAATTTATGCCTGTTGAAGATATTTTCTCCTTCACAGAAATCCTCACCCAAGCTCTTTTCGAACTCGACTACAAGTACGCCGGAGAAGGCAGATGAAAACAATCACGGTTCTCGGAGCGGGTTCTGTCGGGAGCCTTGTCGCAGAGGAGATGTCTCGTGATTACAGGGTAATCAGCGTCGACAGGGATTCAAAAAACTTGTCGAGAATCAAAGGCAAAAAAAACATCGTCGCCCTGCAGGGCGACCTCACCGATGAGGCGGAAACCCTCAGAGCGGTCTCAGGATCAGACCTCGCTATTTTGGCTTTGCCTGGTTCTTTTGGGTACCAGACTCTTAAAACTCTCATCAAAACCGGTGTTGACACTGTGGACATTTCTTTTTTTGAAGAAGACCCTTTCTCCCTCGAAGATCTCGCTAAAGACAAAGGGATTCAATTTTCAGTTGACTGCGGCGTCGCCCCCGGGCTCTGCAACATAATTCTCGGAAGACATGCTGCGATGGAAAACGTCCATTCATACAGCTGCATGGTAGGAGGCCTCGTCAGAGCCAGGCATTTGCCCTATGAATACAAATCCGTATTTTCGCCCTCCGACGTAATAGCCGAATATGTGAGAGAAGCGCGAATTGTCGAAGACAATCAACTGAAAATCAAACCCGCCCTTTCGGCCCCCGAGTTTCTGGAATTTGAAGGGGTGGGGACTCTCGTCGCTTTCAACACAGACGGTCTAAGGACCCTCATAAAAACCATGAAAATTCCTTTTATGTCTGAAAAAACTCTCCGATACCCAAAGACCTATGAATACCTAAAAGTTCTGAAAGATTCCGGATTTTTCTCAGATAGAGAAATCACCGTGCAAGGTAAATCCATAAAACCCTGTGATGTCAGCGAAATCCTGCTGTCCGGCATCTGGAAAATCAGCACCGAAGACAGGGACATGACTCTGATGAAAATTCAGATTGAAACCTCTGAAAAATCAGTTTACACATACACTATTTCAGACTTCTATGACGAAAAAGAAAACCGTCTTTCTATGGCGAGGACTACCGGCTTTACTTGTTGCGCCGTCAGCAGATTGTTTTTGGAAGACAGAATTGAAGGAGAAGGATTAATTACCCCGGAGCAAATTGGAAGTTCAAAATCTAATTTCGAATTCGTGGTTGAATATTTAAAGAACAAAAACATCAAGATCGAACTGGACGAGTTTAAAAATTCAGTTAAGCTTGAAAACCTTGCGAAATAAAGCGTTCTTTCTCTACAGGGGATGTTTTGGGAGACTTCCCGAAACCTTTGACATCCTCCAATCCTCAGATCAGACCAAAATTTTCTACAAGATGAAAGACAGCGAAAACCGGGCGATTGCCGTTTGTTTTAAATCGGAAGAAGAAGCGCGGGTTTTTGAATACCTCTCGGGAATCCTTCTGAAAAGCGAAGTCGGAATCCCCAAGATTTTCGATTTTAAAGACAAATGTTTTCTCTGCGAAGACGCCGGGGAGGACTCCCTTTTCAAACTATCGGAAAAAAAAGCGGATAAAGAAAACACCATAACTTTGTACAAAAAAGCTCTCGAGTTATTATACGTAATGCAGACCAGAGCAGACTGTTTAGTAGATTATTCAAGGTGCAGACCCGTCAGGGAGTTCGACTATGTGTCTGTCATGTGGGACCTTGATTATTTTAAATATCTTTTTCTGAAAATTTTCGGCTTAAAACCCGATGAATACAGACTCGAGAACGAGTTTAAAAAACTCGCTTCGACCATATCGGAAATCTCCGAGAAAACATTTGTCCACAGGGATTTTCAGAGCAGAAATATTTATTTTAAAGGTTCAAAGATTCTGCTGATCGACTACACCGGGGCGAGAAGAGGACCCGCTCACTACGACCTCGCCTCTCTGCTTTTCCAGACCAGGGCTGACCTTTCCGACGATATCGTCAGGCAAATGCTCGATTGTTACATTGACCTCGACAAAAAAAAAATGTACAGCGGGAATTTTGACTTCCTCGACCTTGTTTTCAGCAGCGCTCTCTTCAGGATTTTGCAGAATCTGGGAGCATACGGTTTTAGAGGCTACCACGGACAAAATCCGACTTTCAAAACCCACATTAAACAAGCGGTTCAAAAAGCCCTGAAATTAGCGGCGGGAAAATTTCCCGAGATATCCCTTAATCTCGAAAAAGCTCTTGAAAAAGCAGTTTCCCTGACACCAGAGACCTCTCCTGGAAAATTAAAAGTCAGATTGAAGAGTTTTTCCTATAAAAAGGGAATTCCGAGAGACTTAAGCGTTCACGGGGGCGGTTTTGTTTTCGACTGCAGGTCTTTGCCCAACCCCGGCAGGTTTCAGGAATTCCAAAATCTTACCGGCAAAGACGTCTTGGTCTCTTCTTTCCTGAAAAGAGAGAAAAAAGTCCGGAATTTTCTCGAATACGCCGAAAACATAATTAAATTGGCTGTCGATGATTTTTTGAGCAGGAAATTCGAACTGCTCGATATATATTTTGGCTGCACCGGAGGTGTCCACAGATCTGTTTTCTGCGCTGAAGAGCTGAAGCGCTCTCTGGAATCGAGAAGCTGCTTGGCGGTCGAATTGAACCATACAGAACTGGACGATTGATTGAAAGCGATGATTCTCGCCGCCGGTCTCGGCACAAGACTTGGAGAAATGACAAAAAACACCCCAAAAGCTCTCGTCGAAGTCAGAGGGGTTTCACTGATAGAAAATGTGGCGACAAAACTCGTCTCCCAGGGTTTTGGTGAAATTGTAGTCAATTTGCACCACTTTCCCGAGAAAATAATCTCTTTTCTCGAATCAAACCATTTTTTCGGAGCTGAAATGAAATTTTCTGTAGAGAAGGATTTCCCCCTCGGAACAGGTGGCGGAATTTTCTTTGCGGCAGAACTTTTAAAAGATTCCGAAACTTTCCTCGTCCACAATGTCGATGTCATATCAGACACAGACCTAAAATCGCTTTTTGATAGCCATTTAAGGTTAAAAAACGACGCGACTCTATCCGTCAAAAAGAGAGAGACCACAAGACCTCTTTTGTTCGAAAAAGGGGGAACTCTTCTGAGAAGGTTAACCGAAGGCGAAGAAATCAATTCCGAAAACAGCTATGTTTATGCCTTTTCAGGCATCCAGTGCATAAGCTCCTCCGTTTTAGAGAAAAAGCCTCCTTCCAGCGTTTTTTCCATAATTGATTTTTATCTTGAAAACAAACAGAGCGTGAAAACGGGTTATTCAGAGGACATTGGAAATTACTGGTTTGACGCGGGTAAACCGGAGATTTTGAGGCATCTGGAAAATAACCCGCCTTTCAAAATTCCGTAAGCAAATCGAAAATTTTCCCTTTAAAAAAAATATTGAAATATATCTAAGCTTTTAAGATGCTGTCGATTATTCTCTTTATCTGTTCGGGCTTTTCTGCCGCGAATCTTGACGACTCAATTTCATCCCTTCCGTAACCATACAAAGCCGCCACAAAAACGAAACCGTTTTCTTCGGCTGCGGCCATATCGTGGTACCTGTCGCCTACCATGAATTTTCCGGAAGGTTTGAACTCACCCTCCAAATCCCTCAACATTTGTTTTTTGCTCTCCCCTCTGACCGGCACTCTAAGGGCGGAGAAGAGTTTATCGATTTTGAATTTCTCGACGACCGTCTTTATGTATATATCTGTGGCGTTTGAACATATCGCGAGAGTGAAATCCTTCAGACCATAGAGAAGTGGCAAAACTCCTTCATAGAGTTCCCCCTTCTCTCTGACCATTTCAAGTTCTCTTGTCTGAAATTCATCATACAATTCCAGCGCCTTCCCAGGGTTTGATATATCCTCAAGCCATTTAGCAAAGACGCTGTCGGGTTCGCCTATGAAAGAAAACAAAAATTCTTCCGGCGGTGTTTCTAATCTGTTGTTCGATAAAACTGTTTTGACAGCCTCAATAAATGAAGTTTCCGATCTGTAAAGGGTTCCGTCCATGTCAAAAACCGCCATGTTTAGTTTCTCCGTCATATTAAACTTCTCCCCAGGGTTTTTTGACAAAATACTTTATGTGTCCTTTTTTCACGTATCCTTTTTTCATAAAAGCCTTTTTGGACCATTCGTTGTCCTCATCTATCAGACAAGCGTATACTTTGATCTCTTTCTCCTTGAACCAGGCTTCGGCTTTTTCGATGAGCAGCTGGGCTATTCCTCTTCTTCCGAAATCTGGATCAACAGCCAGCCTGTTGACCCATCCTTTCCTGCCGTCGTGGGTTGCAAAAACGCTTCCGATTATTTTTCCATCGAATAAGGCAACGTAAAAACACGTGTTTTCGAGAATACTCTGCTTTTTTATGATTTCTTTGGCATCTCTTCCATCGAGTTTGTAAGGCAACCCGCTCTTTTCCCAAAGCGCTATAAGGTTTTCGTGATCTTCGTCCACATATTTTTTGAAAACTATATCCATTTTTCCCTCTTTTAAATATGACCTTAACTTATAGAGCAAAATATCATAAAATCCAAATATCTGTAAATTCATATTAATTTTTTCAGGAGGTGTTTGTGTCCGATAAGTCTTTCAACGCGTTCAAGATGGCTCAACAGCAATTCGACAACACAGCCGAAAAACTCGGCCTCGACCAGGGAACAAGAGACCTGTTGCGCACTCCGATGAGGGAGTATTCCTTCAACATTCCCGTGAGAATGGACGACAATTCGGTCAAAGTCTTCAAAGGATTCAGGGTACAGCACAACGACTCTAGGGGCCCATGCAAGGGAGGAATTCGTTTTCACCCCCTCGAAACCCTCGACACAGTCCGCGCTTTGGCAATGTGGATGACATGGAAATGTTCTGTCGTCGACATACCTCTCGGTGGAGGAAAAGGCGGAGTGATCTGCGACCCCCACCATCTCTCAGAAAGAGAACAGGAGGGCATTTGCAGGGGCTGGGTCCGTCAGATAGCATACGACATCGGACCTCTTCAGGATGTCCCCGCTCCCGACGTCATGACCCACGGCCAGCA
>JAFGON010000022.1 GCA_016926475.1 candidate division WOR-3 bacterium
ACGATTTTCGGTTAGCACGTTTTTTTGATTTATATGCACCAAAGAGATATAATCATACAAAAAGGAGGTTTCATGAAATTTATTCTGACGGTTTTCATTACATTTGCTCTCCCGGCTATAGCCTTTTCGAACGCCGAAAGAGCTGAAATTTGCGGCATAAACCCATGGACAGGGCAAGAAACGCCTGTCTATCAGAAGTCGTCCGTTCCGAGGTCTCCGGTTCTTTTGATCCCCGATTCAAACGCGGATGTAGTGGGTATGTTCTCTCCAAACGATGGTTCTTATCTTGGGAATATTATTGTCGACGACCCTACCGGAATAAACTATGACCTTTCAACACCGATAAACGCCATACATGGACCTGCAAAAATAATATTTCTTTCTGACCAGGTATCAGACGCAGTCTACGCTTTTGACTCTTTGGGCAACTTTCTCTACATCGCAGCGGACACTTCAGACGGCTTGAACAATGTAAGGGGCATCGCTTTCAGAAACGACACCCTTTTTGTCACGAATGGAACAGGAAACAAAGCCATATACATGTTCAGCGGGCCTCACTTATTTGCGGGCTTTTTCGTCCCGTCGGGAACTATAGATCCTTTCGATATCCTATTCCTTTCAGACGGAAGCGCTTTGGTCGCAGACATCGAGGGTTCTTCCGACAACGTAAGGCTCTACGACCCTTCGGGTAGTTTCGTAAAACAGATAATTTCCATAAATTTTCCCGAGCAGATAAACACCGACCCGGTCCTTCCCGGCGCTTTCTTAGTCGCGGGTTTTTCCGCCGACAACATAACTGACTTCGACACTAGCGGAGCCGTTTTCAGAACACTGCCTTTCAGCGGCGCAAGAGGCGTTTACAGGCTCGGAAACGGAAACATTCTCGCGACGAGTTCTACCGGCGTGGTCGAACTCGATTCTGCGACAGGCTCTCAGGTCGCTGTTGAGTATGCTGGTCAATGCAGGTTCATAGAACTCTACGATGCGTCTCTCGGAGTTGAAGAACCGGTAGAACAACCCGTCGGAATAAAGGCTTTGAGGGTTTCTCCAAATCCTTTTGACGGAGACCTAAATGTATCCTTCAGCCTTACCAGCCCTCAACGCGTCTTTGTCAGCGTCTATTCAGTCCTCGGTTCAAAAGTGAGAACTCTCAGTGAAGGAGTCCTTGAACGGGGGGACCATTGCTTTGTATGGAACGGAAAAGACGACAGCGGCGCTGAATGCCTGAGCGGAGTCTATTTCATAACAGTGACAACCCCTGAGGGCGAATCAAACCAAAAAGTCGAGTATCTCAAGTAATCACTTTTGGTTATTAAGAGCCGGTTCATCTGAGCCGGCTTTTTTTTTATAATAATCAGTATAAGTAATATAAAAGGGGAGGTTATGAAAATATTATTATCTGCTATATCTTTCATTTTTCTTCCAATTCTGCTCTTTTGTCAAACCATTACATGGGCTAAAGCTTTCGGAACAAATACATATACCGAATCAGCCCATACTGTCAGACAGACCCAAGACGGAGGGTATGTTTTATGCGGCTGGACGGATTCCTACGGTTCCGGTAACCGTGATTTCTATATGATAAAAACCGATTCAGCTGGACACGCAGTCGGCGTAGAAGAAAATATTGTTCCTTGGGTTGATTTTCATAATTATTCAATTGACTATTCCAAAAACTCTGCGAGAATTTGCTTTTTCGGAGAAAATCTTCAAGGCCTGCGACTGAAATTTTTCGATACATCCGGAAGAGAGGTTTTACTCAACGGGACATATTCATACAAAGATGGAAAAGTGGAATGTCTAATAACAAAATCCATAAGTGGTGTATATTTTTTCAGAACTGAAAATCTTTTGGATAATTTCGAAGGAAAATTTACAGTATTTTAATTACAAACAATATGTCGCTGTTCTGGTTTATTCAGCGATTGTACTTTAACTTTTGGCAGTGATTGATAGACAATTGGCTTTTTAAGATTTATTGCCTTGAAGACTGAATAAAATCATTCAATAAAACCCTCTTCCCTAAATACTCGCCAGTTCTTATAATACTTTCTATAAGACAAAGGATTCAAAAATATGTGCGTAGGTTTGGTAAACTTCACCCTCTCAATCGAGTGGGCGTATTCGCTCAAGGACAAAAGACAGGCGGTCAGGAGCGTAAAAGAAAGGCTCAAAAACAAATTCAACGCCTCGGTCGCCGAGACAGGCGACCACGATTTGTTCAACCGGGCAACGCTTTCTGCCGCTGTCGTCGGCAGCGACAAAAGTTCTGTCGAACCACAGATACACACAATGATAAAATACGTCGAAAACGACAAAAATGTCAGGCTTGAAGGTGTCAGTGTCGAGTATCTCTGAAAAGAGAATTGGAATAGTTGGACCCGGAAAAGTGGGCGCCACGCTCGCTTACGCTTTCAGGCAAAGGGGTTTTGCGGTCTCTGTAAAAGCTAAAAAAAACTTGAAGCCATCCACGCGCAGAAGTTTGAGATTTCTTGGAATAAAAGTTTTCAGCGAATCTCAGCGGTTTATGTCGAATTCCGATATAATCTTCATCTGCACCCGGGAAAAAGATATTTTTCCAGCTTATGGAGAAATCGAAGGTTTTTTGACAAAAAACCATTTCTTGGCTCATACAAGCGCTTCTTTTGCCGCCCGGGGAAACCTCAAAGGTATGCCGGTGTTTCATCCATACAGATCTTTTCCAGATGCAGAAAATGATTTTAAGGCATTAGAAGGAGTCCTTTTCGGAATTTCAGGGAAGGGCGACCTAAGAATTCTTTTTAAACTTGCAAAAAAACTCGGAGGAAAACCGGCGGAAATCCCCGAAAAAATGCTCCCTCTTTACCACGCTTCGGCTGTCATTCTCGTCGAGGGCGCCGTAAAAACGGTTGCAAAAGCCTCCATGATGCTTGAAATGACAGGTTTTGAAAAAAATCAAGCCAAGGAGATTTGCACGGACTTCGCCCTAAAAATGCAAAAAAACATACAAAAATACGGAATAGAGGCGTCCGAGACAGGACCAGTTTCGAGAAAATCACAAGAAATCATCGACAGGCATTTAAAAGAGATAAAAAAACTCTTCCCCGAGTGCCTCCAACTATACAAAGCTCTTGTCCAAAAATGAAGGACATACATCCGGTAAAACTCAAGAAATACGGAGTTCAAATAAAACCCGCGCAGGGTTATTCGGGCAGACTCAAAATTCCAAAATCCGCTCAATACATAATGGCTCAGATCGAGAAGGAAAAGAATCTGGGAACAGTTACGGTTTTCGGAGCCGGACCCGGTTTCCTCTCCCTGCCCCTATCGAAGTTCTGCGAAAAGGTCATAGCTGTGGAGTGGAACCTGACACCTTACAGAATTTTGAAAGAAAACATTCGAAAAAATTCCCTGAAAAATGTTTTTCCCGTTTTGTCCTTTGACCTCAGAGAAAAGTCAGATCTGATAGTCGTCAATTTAGACCCTCACGGCGGAAGGGAGTTGACGGTATCAATGTTTCAAAAATCCCTGAAAGCTCTGAAAGAAGGAGGAGGTCTGCTTTTCGCCGGAAGAAGGGATTTCGGTGCCAAATGGTACCAGAAATACCTGAAGACGCTCTTTGAAAACGTCGAAGTTCTCGACATAACAGGCGGTTACAGGGTGATTAAATGCGTACAGAAAAAAGATTCCGAACCGCAAAATTTTGCGAGAGAACTTGTATACAATGGAAAAAAATTTATGACCCTGCCCGGGGTTTTCTCGAGAAAAAAGATTGATGAAGGTTCAAAACTTCTCATACAAAACGTCAAAACCTCTAAACATAAAAAGATAATAGACTTCGGCGGAGGATACGGCGCTATCGGTTTAAGCCTTTCAGGGCTCGCCCAAAAATGCTATTTGATCGAGAACAACCTCATAGCCATAAAATGCTGTGCCAAAAACCTGTGTCTGAACAAAGCCATGAATTGCCAACTTATTTTCGAGGAAAGGGTCCCCGAAAACCTCTTCGGGACGGTTGATCTTTTTGTCTCAAACCCCCCGACGCATTTCGGCGGAAACACGGCAGATTTCATAATAGATCAAGCTTACAGAGCTCTTGCAAAAGACGGGGTCGCCGCTTTCGTCGTCCACAGGACGGGCGGATACTCTTCAAGACTTAAACATGTCTTTAAAAACGTCGAAATAGAAGAAAACGGTTTTTATTCTGTTCTAAAGGCAAAAAAATGTTCTTAAACCCTGTGCTGTTGCTTCTGTCCTCGGCGGCTGTATTCCCAATCATAATTCACCTCGCCAGAAAATACGGCAAAAAAGAAATGGTGTTTCCCGCCTCCTGCCTCATTGAAGATTGCCCCTTGCCTCTGAGAAAAAAATTCAAACTGAAAAGACTAATTCAGCTCATGCTGAGGATTCTCATCATATTTTCTGCAGCAACGGCATTTTCAATGCCTGTTCTGGGTTGGAGGTTTCCTTTCAGCAGGACGGTTTCGAATTCGGCTGTAGTCCTCGACGTTTCCGAAAGCGTCACTAGAAGCGGGATTTATGCTTTCGAAGAATCGAAAATTTTTGATTATGTGTCGATTGTCTGCGTCACGGGGAAAGGCGAAACGAAAATATTGAACCCCGACAGCTTTTCAGAAGAACTCAACTCCGAAAGAATGGGAAGCCGGACGGCGGATATTCCACTGGCGTACCTCCTCTGTAAGGACAAAGGAGCGAAAGAGTTTTTTTTAGTATCAGACAGTCAGAAAGCATCATGGAAAGGCATGGAATTTCTTTTGATGAAATTCAAAGCCGTCTGCTTTCCAAAAACTTCCTATCTTTTCACAATAAAATCAATCGTCTTCCCGCCGTGGTCTGTCGCCGGCGACACCGCGATTATTTTTATCTCTAAAGAAACCGGATCTGACCTCTGGATTTCTTCCGGCGACAAAACCGAACATTTTCTTGGCGATGCCGAAGTTTTCATACCGGTTTTTTTAGAAGACAGATCGGAGACATTAACGGTTTTCTCATCGGCGGAGACCCTCGAAATTACTGTTAATTCAATGGGAACAATCCCCGTCTTTTCAAACAGCGAAGAAATCCTCGACAGATTGACCTGTCTTTTCCCGAGTCCAATTTTTCAAAGAACTCAATCCCCAGAAAGCGCGGATCTCATCCTTTTGGATGAAGGCGAGCCCTTGAACTTTTATATCCCTTTTTCGAATGACCGGAATATGATTCTTTTTTTGGAAGACGGGTCAAAACTCGGAAATTACGCCAGGTCGAATTTTAGCGTCAACCCAGTGTCAGAGATTTCCGGGCATTCGGTGATCAGAGAGGGAGTTTTGAGCTTTTTGGGAGTCATCGCCTCATCCCACGTCTCAATAGAAAATTATGACAACTCCTCTGTTCTTTCGAGGTTTGAAAACGGGGATCCGGCTCTTATAAAGAACGACAATGCCTACGTTTTCAGTTTCAACCCCTCAAATTCAACAATTTTTCAAACCGAGCAATTTCCTCTGGCTCTTTTGAACCTTGCTTTCGAAGGAAAATCGAGTTTCTCCGAAAATCCCTACGTGCCTGTTGAAGAGCGTTCATCCGGCCTATTTGACGAAGAGAGTTTACATATACAGACCGTTTCAATCGAAAATCTCTCAGAAAAAGCCATGGAAAGCGCCTCTTTTGACATAAGCCCTTTTTTGACATATTTTCTTTTTTTTCTCGTCGCCGTCGAAGGTACATACTCATACTTTCTAAAGAGGTGGAGTTGATACAGAGTTACTCCTTCGGAAAGATCATGATTAATTCCGAGGTTTATCAAAAAGACCTGCTCATACTGGGGCAAAAAGTTCTGTCGCCCTGGATCAGAAAGGAAGGGCACAGACTTTCAATTACTGACGTCGAAGAAGTCATACTTTTCGCACCCCAGGTTTTCATCATAGGAACTGGTTTTTGGGGCATGATGAAAGTCGACGATGAATTGATCATTCTTTTTAGAGAAAAGGGCTGTAAAGTTTACGTCCTGAATTCAAAGGATGCGGTTCTCAAATTCAACGAAGAGAAAGAACTCTTTAAGGCCGCCGCGGCTTTCCACCTGACCTGCTGAAATAATAATTAAAAGATCCGAAAAAACCAATTAACTAATTCCTTCTATCCCATAATTTGCTAAAATATTACTTTTATCTAAACGGAGGAATCTGTGAAAAGAGTCATTATATCTGAAAAGAACATATCAATCGAAGATGTCTTGTCCGTCGCGGTGGATAAAACCAGGGTATCAATTTCAAACAGCGCCATAGAAAAGATTCAAAAAGCGAGAAAAACCGTTGAAAAGGCTTCTCTCGGGAACGTTTCCGTCTATGGAATAAACACCGGCTTCGGTTCACTCGCCGAAAAGAAAATAAGCCCCGAACAGGTAGAAAAACTACAGCTCAACCTCGTCCTTTCGCACAGCTCAGGAACAGGACCTTTGTTGGATGAAGACGCGGTCAGGGCGATGATGTTTCTAAGAGCCTGCGTAATGGCGAAAGGTCATTCGGGCGTACGACCGGAAGTTGTCATCTTATTGAAGGACATATTGAACCACAGGGCGTATCCGCAGGTGCCATCACTCGGATCCGTCGGAGCTTCAGGCGATTTAGCTCCACTGGCACATCTGACTCTCGGACTGATAGGCAGGGGAAATTTCATATTCGAAGGAAAAATAATCTCCGCCGATAAATTTTACAAAAAAACAGGCCTAAAACCGCTTGTGTTGAAGGCAAAAGAAGGACTTGCCCTGTTAAACGGAACCCAGTTCATGACGGCAGTTGGAATTCTCGCATACCAGAAAGCGGAAAATCTGTCTTTTTCTTCGGACGTCTCCGGAGCTTTGACCCTCGAGGCTCTCGACGGAAGACCAGAAGCTTTCGATCAGAAAATTCACGCTTTAAGGCCTTATCCCGGTCAAATCAAAACGGCTGAAAACATAAGAAAACTCATAAAAAACAGCAAAAACATATACAGGGACAAGTATTCCAGGGTTCAGGATCCCTATTCGCTTAGATGCATGCCGCAAGTTCACGGTGTTTTAAAGGGTTCACTGACGGCGGCAAAAAAAACCCTCGAAACAGAGATAAATTCGGTGACCGACAACCCGATTGTGTTCCCGGAGCAGGGAGAAATTCTCTCAGGCGGGAATTTTCACGGACAACCTATTGCCTACACCATGGACTCTTTAAGCCTAGCCCTGACAAATATCGGTGCGATATCAGAGAGAAGAACAGACCTTCTTCTCGACGAAAAAAGAAGCGGACTCACGCCATTTTTAGCTTCAGAACCAGGTGTCGAATCCGGTTACATGATAGCTCACCTTACAAGCGCCTCATTGTTAAACCTCGTAAAAAAAGCCGCCCAACCCTGTTCATCGGATTCGATGCCCACATCCGCGGGAAGAGAGGACCATGTCAGCTTCGGGTCAAACTCAGCTCTCACCTGCATGGAAGCTGCAGATCACGTCTCGACAATCATCGCTATTGAATTCTTGACCTCCTCAAGAGCAGTTGACCTTTTCCGGAAAAAAGACAAACTCGGCATCGGCACTGAATTGGCTCATAATTTTATCAGAAAAATAATTCCTTTTCAGAAGAAAGATCATGTTATATCCAAGGAAATAAACGGTTTAAAAAAAAGTCCCAACGACGGTTCTTTTAATTTTATAAAACAAGAGATATAAACTCAATGGTGTAAACCCAGAGCTCTGTCTATAGCAGGTTTGTTGAAGCCTACAATTATTTTGCCGCCGATATCTACAACGGGAACACCCATTTGCCTGCTTTTTCTTACCATTTCCTCCGCAGCAGCTTTATTCTTAGAAACATCTACTTCGCTGAAGGGAACGCCTTTTTGTCTGAGATAAGTTTTTACAGAACCGCAATATGTGCATGACGGCGTCGTGTAGACTTTTATATTCATAAATCCTCCTTTTCGGGATAAATATAGCGGAAAAAATGAAATTGACAATGGTTGACTATGCCTTTTTAATTTAAAACATGCCCCTCGACAAAAACGACAATTCCCTGAACTGGAAAAAGATAATTCTTTTTTGGACTCCCCTCTCCTTTACATGGCTTATGATGTCCATGGAGGCTCCTTTTATCACGGCAATAATCGGCAGGATAGTCGAAGCGAAGTACAACCTCGCCTCTTACGGTGTCGCGTTTTCAATAGCTATGCTTATAGAAGCTCCGGTAGTCATGATTCTTTCAGCTTCCGTCGCTCTGGTCAACTCAAAGAAAAACTACATCAAACTCAGAAATTTTATTTTGACCATAATCGTTTCGGTGACACTTCTCCATATATTTATCAACTTGCCCTTTGTATTCGGCTATATTTCTGGGGATGTTCTGAAGTTAGACCCTAAAATCGCATCCCTCGCGCATTCCTCTTCCATAATAATGATCCCTTGGGCCGGCGCTATCGGTTACAGAAGGTTCTACCAGGGAATACTTATAAGGATGGGGCAGACAAAAAAAGTCGCCGCCGGAACATTCGTAAGGCTATTTTTCATGACGGCGACCGGTCTTTTTTTGTTTTTATTTACGGATATCCCGGGAGCCTGCGTAGGAGCGGCTTCTCTATCCGTCGGAGTGATCCTCGAATCCGCTGCCACTCGTATTATGGCAATCAAGGCAGTCAAAAAGGTGACCTCAGGCGGTGAAGACCAAAAGCTTTTGTCGCTATCCGATATCGTAAAGTTTTATTACCCTCTCGCTTTGACATCTTATTTGATCCTGGGAATCAACCCGATACTGACTTTTTTTATGGCAAAAGGAAAAATGCCGGTAGAATCCCTCGCCGTCTTACCCGTTATAAACGCTTTTATTTTCATATTCAGGAGTTTCGGTCTTTCTTTTCAGGAAGCTGCCCTCGCTCTTCTTGGTAAAAATTACGACAACTTCATACCTCTCAGGAATTTCGCCTTGGTCCTCGGTATACTCACAAGTTCCCTTGCCGCTTTGGTCTCCGTGACTACCCTGTCTCTCCTGTGGTTCAAGCATGTTTCTTTTTTGTCCGAAGAACTTTTAGCCCTCACTCTTTTCCCGACCGTGGTCCTTTCAATTATGCCGTCTTTGACGACTCTTTTGGCGTGGCAGAGATCCGTTCTCGTCAACTCGAGGCTGACTTATCCAATAACAATAGCGACCGCACTCGAAGTAATCGCTATAGGTATTTTGATGACTTTCTCGGCGAAAATTTTAAACCCGGTCGCCATCTATTCAGCTGCGGTTTCCGTAGTACTCGGAAGAGCTCTCGCAAATTTATACCTGTATTTTCCATACAGAAAAATCGTCTTTTCCCACGGTTATAAACCAAGTTTCTACAGATCGTATATAAGGCTTTTTGACAAGGTCAATTCGGAGGTAAAAACATGATAAACATGGACAAGTTCAGCCAAAATTTCATCACGCCCGAGAGGTTCGACAAAACGAAGAGCCGGCTTCTTCACGGACCCAACGGCTGGCTTCTTTTCGTAGCTTGTAATTCCGGAATATCTCTCGTGCAGGACATCAAACGCCACTACGAAGAAATGCTGAAAGTAAACGGAAGCTACTTGAAAGAGATTCCTCTCATTGGAACAGACAACAACCCCCTGACGATGATTTTTCAGGACACCGAGACATGCCCTCGCCTGACAAGGCACGTAGCGGGATCAAACGCTTTTGTCTTTCAGTGCATACATGAAAACAAATCCAGCAACTCCGTCAACGAAAACCTCCAACAGCTTCTTCAGTCGGTGAGGACTTTAAAAGCTCACAGGGCTCAGACCGTAACTGTTGTAACTCCCTATTCGCCTTATTCACGTCAGGACAAGCCCACTTTCATGCAGAGGGAAGCGACACTCGCCAAACTTTTCGCCGACCAGCTAAAAGTCGCCGGAGCAAACATACACCTGACCTACCATCCCCATGCATTGTCTCTTTTCGGTTTATACGAGCCTGACATGACTCTTGTCGCTCTGAGCGGACTCGACCTGTTCCTGGAAATATTCTGTGAATTCAAAAACAGCAAAGAAGTTGTAGCGGTCTCAACCGATTCCGGCGGCGCGAAGTTCACCGTTCATTTTGCAGAGAATATGGGGGTTTCACACGCGATAGTAAACAAATTCAGGCATGGAAAAGATTCATCGGATATGTTAGGAGTCATAGGCGATCTCGAAAACAAAAAAACGGCCCTGATAACTGACGACGAGACGGTGACGGGAAGCTCTTTCCTGAACGTTGTAAAAAATCTCAACCTGAACCACGGAATACAAAATATACACGTCGGAATATCACATTTGAAGATGAAGGAGAACAACATCCCCAAACTCGTCGAGGCGCACGAGAAATACGGGCTTTCGAAAATGCATGTCACCGATTCTATCCCGCAAATCCCTGAAATATTGAACCTTGATTTTGTCGAAGTACACAGCCTTGCGAGGCGCTTTGCTTCAACTATCAACAGGCTTCACAACGATGTCTCTGTAAGCGAGCTCTTCTCTTCAATTAAATGAAAATTTTCAAACTTCAGTCCCTTCGGTAAACGTGTTAGAATGTATTGATCAAGCTAAATAAGGAGGAAAGATGAAAAAGTACGCCGCTCTGATACTAATTTTTCTGCCGCTGACATTGTTTGTCTCCTGCACAAAAGATTCCTCGCCCACACAGCCAACAAACACAGGTTGCGTGGACGGATATTTCAGGCTGCCTTCGGGAGACTTTCCCGTGCCGGGAGCCACCGTTTCAGTCGGCAACATCACCACTACGACAGCTTCAGACGGTTATTTTATGCTGCAAAACGTGCCTGAAGGCGATCAGGTCCTGACTGCGACAAAGGAAGTCTTCACAGCTTCTGCAACTGTCACGGTAGTCAAAAACGACACTGCTTCGAGAACGCTTTATTCTTCTGTTCCCGTGAGAAGCTATTTCCTCGTAGTCTACGGAGGGGATTTCTGGGACGAACTGACAACGGTTCTAAAGACCGCCGGCATCTCATACGATTCAGTCAACCTTCACAATTTGACCTCCAACGACATAAACGGGAGAAAATACATTTTCTTGGTCTCAGACAGCGGTTATGTATCCAACACTTACCCCGCAGAACTCAAAAACTGGGCTGAACAGCAGGGCAACCACCTCTACGCTTCGAGCAGCGCTTACATTTGGCTTTTGGGCATGTTCCCCGGACAATTCGAAAGGTACAACACGGACGGCATGGCAGGCACCGCCACAAACATTGTCATCGAGTCTTCACTTTCTTCCTACGTCGGGGGAACTCTTTCTGTTGTCTTTACGTTGCCGTATGTCCCGATAAGCATGATTCAGACAGGAGTTACAGCCCTGATAAGAGCCACTGTGCCAGTCGAGGGGGGGCAATGGCTTTCAGACTCCCCTGTAGCTTTCAGGTGGAGAGAAGGCGGATCCAACGGCGGAACAATAACTTTCACAAACCTCTACACAGGGATGAAAGGACCGGCTGAGGAAAGGGCTAAAATTTACCTCTCTCTTTTCTGAAACTACCAACTGAATATACGCGCGCCGTCTCTCTCTATGAGGTCGGCGCGTTTTGGACCCACCGATACCCATGAAATTCTTACTTCGAGTTGCTCTTCAATCATGTTCACGTATTCTTTGGCCTCACGGGGCAAGTCGTCAAATCTTCGGACAGACGAAATATCAGTTTTCCATCCCTTGTAACTTGCAAGGACAGGCCTTGCGCTTTCCAAAAAAGGCGTTGTCAGAAAATTATCCGTCTCCTCTTTTCCTGTCTTGTACTTTACGCAGACAGGTATGGTTTCTAGGTATCCGAGAACGTCCAAATTCGTCAATACCACCTGGGTAGCCCCCTGAACCGCGCAACCGTATCTCGTCGCGACGCAGTCGAACCAACCCATTCTTCTCGGCCTGCCTGTCGTCGCGCCGAATTCTCCGGCGTCCCCTCCTCTATTTCTCAGCTCGTCCGCTTCAGCGCCGAAAATCTCCGCGACAAAAGGTCCTCTGCCGACGCAAGTAGAATAGGCTTTGACGACTGCGATTACCTCCTTTATCTCGTAGGGTGGTATTCCAGCGCCTACTGACGCGAAACCGGCAAGAGGGGATGATGAGGTTGAAAAAGGGTATATGCCATGGTCAGGATCTCTGAGAGAACCGAGCTGACCTTCGAGAAGAATTTTTTTCTTTTCCTTCAAAGCTTCTTTTAAAAACGATGTCGTGTCGGTTAAATACGGTTTTATCATTTCACCCTGCGAAAGCATCTCTTCCGCCAGTTTTTCAAGGTCAAGTTTTTCCTCTTTGTACAGGTGTTCCAAAAGAATATTCTTCCGATCCAGGGCTTTCTTCACCGTCGAAAAAAACATTTTTCTGTCGTAAAACATCGAAGCCTCAACGGCGATTTTTGCGCTTTTATCGGAATAAAACGGAGCTATTCCTGAACCTGTAGAACCGAATTTTTCACCTTTTAAACGCGCTTCTTCAAACCCGTCGAAAAGAACGTGGTAAGGCATGACGATCTTAGCCCTGTCGGAGACCATTATAGAAGGTTTGGGAACACCTCTTTTCCTGAGAGATTCGATTTCATCCAAAAAACTCTTTATATTAAGAGCGACGCCAGGCCCAAGGACATTTTTGACGTGCGGATAAAAAACTCCCGAGGGCAAAAGATGCAGGGCGAATTTGCCGTATTCGTTTATGATAGTGTGACCGGCGTTGTTCCCGCCCTGAAACCTGACCACTATGTCGGAATTTTTCGCGAAATAGTCGGTCATCTTCCCTTTCCCTTCGTCTCCCCAGTTGGCTCCGACAACTGCAGTTGCTGGCATCAATTCTCCTTTGTGAAACGAGAGTCAAAAATAGTCCCGGGTCGAATGCTTCTCAAAACTTGCTGAGCGGTTTTGAAATTCATTTTAACAGACATTCGCAATTCTTTCTCCCCAAAATTCTCGGCAAATTTCAACGCTGTTTTATGCGTTCCTGCGGAACAGCCCAGGGGTATCTTCATTCCGTATTTTTCGGAAATAATTTTGACCCCGCCTAAAAAAGCGCTTCTGGCCAAAACTGAAGCCGCGGCAACTGCCCGGATGCTTTCGGCTCTGTAAAAAAAGGAGGTCTTCCCATGGAAGACATTTGAAAAGTCACAGTTTCGTGAAAATTTATCCACTATTAATGTCCTGGGAAGGTGCCTTTTCGCAAGGTTTCGAACCGTCTCTTTATGAAGATCGCAGAGAAGTTCGTTCAGCGAATATCCCTTTCTTTTCACTTGTTCATACTTTTCGTTGTAATCCATCGGAGATAAAACGGTGATCTCGAACTTGGACTTGAACGCTTCCCCAATATTTTGGGCCAGCGCAATGTTTTTTTCATCAGTGTTCATTTTTGAATCTCTCACGCCCATACGTTCAAGTTCGCATGAATCCTCTTCATCGGCAAAAAAAGCCGCAGAGACGAGAGGACCGAAGAGGTCACCTTTTCCTGATTCGTCGCACCCGACAAAGGGGTGCTGAAGATCGAGGTTCTCTGGTTGTATTTCGGGATTGCCTTCAAAATTTTCAATGAATTGAACAAGGTCTTCGCTGTCTATCTGTGAAAGGTCGAGTCGGACACCTTTTTTTTTGTTGTCATAAACCCTGACATGTCCCGAACCTAAACGGCTTTTTACAAAAAATTGTGTTCCTCTCAATATTTCCTTTTCTCCAGACAATTCGGCTCCGGTTTTTTTTAAATTTTCCTTTATTTTTTGGACAAGTTCTCTGCGGGAAAACTTATTCATCCGTGTATTCCCTTTCAACAAAATCTGTGAGTATCCTGCCTTCAGCTAAAAATCTCGAGACCTGAGATGTGCTGAAAAGGCTGAAATTCCAATAGTTTCTTGCTGGGTTGATGTATCCCGGTTTTAAAAGAAACAGGTCCCTTTTCGCTCTGGTCGTCGCCACGTATAACAGTCTCCTCTCCTCTTCAAGATCATCAGGGTCTTCAAGGCATCGGTACGAGGGAAAATAACCGTCGGTGAGGTGTATTATGAAAACCGAATGCCACTCGAGGCCTTTTGCCGAATGCACCGTCGATAAGGTCAGAATTTCATCGTCGTCTTTTCCTGCTATTGTGTCGATTTGGCTTTTTTCAAGAGGTTCGAGAGTCATGTCGGTCAAAAATTCCGCTACGGTAGAATACCTCCTTGCGACAAACACCAAAGAGTCGAGGTCGTTTGCCCTCCTTGAATAATCCTCGAGGTAAATTCTCAGAAATTTGTCCCTGTAGTATTCGAGCACCTCGGAGACGATTTCTTCAGCAGAGACGGAGTTTTCGTTTAGCAGTTTTGAAAGTTTTTTTAGTTGGTTGATGTCATCTTTGTAGATTTTTGAAGCGTACAAAGATTCTTGGAGGTTCTCTATTCCACCTTTTTGCGATATTCTTTCAAAAAAGAGTTTTGCCGTCTTGCTGCCCACTCCTTCTATCAATTTAAGGGACCTGAACCAACTCACAGAATCGCGCGGATTGACGAGAGATTTGAGTATTGAAAGGACGTCTTTTATGTGGGAAGCTTCTGTGAATTTCACACCTCCGTATTTTTTGAAAGGAATGCCGAACTTTCTCAGTTCAAGTTCAAGATCGTTGGAGTGCCATCCTGCTCTGAAAAGAACCGCCATATCGTTCAACTTCACGCCTTCTTCTCTCAGCTCAAGCAGTTTTTTGCAGACATACCTCGATTGTTCGTTTTCGTCTCTCGCTTCAACGTAAAGAGGTTTTCTGCCTCCCCTGATATTCGTCCTGAGGTTTTTTGAGTATTTCTCGGACGCGAATTTAATTACTTCGTTTGTCAAGTTGAGAATATTCTGCGTGCTTCTGTAATTTTCTTCAATGGTGACCACTTCAGTGCCGGGAAAAATCCGCGGAAAATCCATTATGTTTTTGAAATTTGCCCCCCTGAAGGAATAAATGCTCTGGGAATCGTCTCCGACAGCCATGACGTTTTGATGCTCGGACGCCAGAAGGGCGGTTATCTGGGATTGAATTTTGTTCGTATCCTGGTACTCATCCACCATTATGTATTTGTAAAACTCTCCCAGCTTTTTTCTTGTCGAAGGATTTTCCTCCAGCAGCATTTTAAGTTTCACAAGAAGATCGTCGTAATCCATCAACCCGCCGGTTTTTTTGTTCTCCTCGTATCTATCCCTGAGAAGTTCAATGTCCTGGCAGAGGTGGTAAAACTGCGGATACTGCTTTTCTACAATTTGAGGGATTTCCGAAAGGCAATTCGAGGATTTGCTGAATATGTCACCGAGAGTCTCTTTTTTCGGGAATCTCGCCTCTTTTCCTGAAAGACCCATTTCTGATCTCAGAAGGTTTATCAGGTCTTCCGAATCAGACCTGTCGAGAATCGTGAAACCCGGTTCATACCCCACTTTTTTAGCGTTTTTCCTGAGAATGTTGTTCGCGAAAGAATGATACGTGCCTCCGGCAACGTGAGAGCACCTGTCGTCGAGAACAGAAGAGGCTCTTCTCAGCATCTCCTGAGCCGCTTTTCTCGTGAAAGTCAAAAGCAGGATATTTCTCGCGTCCACGCCTTTTTCTACGAGGTACGCCACTCTATAGACAAGTGTCCTGGTCTTGCCGCTCCCGGCTCCGGCTATGACGAGCAGAGGACCTTCTCTGTGCGTGACCGCTCTCAACTGTTCGGGGTTGAGCTGTTTTTCGTAGTCTACGAGAAGGTTGACTTTTTTCATCATCGCCCCCGATATTTCAGGGTTTTTCTCTGAAAAGAACCACTGTGAAAAAAGTCCAAAAAGTGCCGAGGATTATTGACCATGGCCAGGCTATGATCTCCACCCCGAGGGGTCTGAGTAAAAACGTCCTGACAGGAGTTAAAAACCCAATGTTTTGGGAAGTCAAAAAAACCACAAGTAAAATACTTGAAACCATAGAAAATACGTTTAAGAGGTCTTTTCCCCTTTTCTTTGTCGCAATCGCCGCGAGCATAACCCCGAGAAGGGCTCCGTAAGAGTATCCGAAAACTTTGAATCCGAGCCAGAGTACGGACTGAGTTCTGCCGAAGAAAACGGCGACGGCGCCGAGAATGGCCACAAATACCGCGACGAGAACCCTTGAAAGGATCACCTCTTTTTTTCCGTTGAAAGAAAAAAAGTTTTTCAGGATATCCCTGTAGAAAGAGGAAGCCAGAGAGTTCGAAGAAGAGTCTATGGAAGACATAGCCGCCGCGAGAAGACCGGCAATCAAAAGCCCCCTCGCCCCCGAAGGTAAAACTGTCTTAATGAAATAAGGGAAGAGATAATCAGGGTTTCCCGCAAGGTATGACGCTGCGACCGAGTCATGAGGCATAGTCTTGTAATAGACAAACAAAGCGGCTCCGACAGCTAAAAACACCAGAGTCACGGGAAAATTCAAAACAGCTGAGTAGATCAATGCCTTTCTGCTGTCCCGAAGGTCTCTGCAGGTCAGCGTCCTCTGTACGAAATCCTGGTCTGTCCCCATGACGGCGAGGGTTGTAAAAAAACCGAAAAGAGACCCGGCGAGAAAAGATTTGGAGCCCGAAAAATTGAATATAAAATCCGGTGAAGAGCTGTCGAAAGACAGATGAAATATCGTGAATTTACCCTCTTGAACTCCGACAGAGATGAACTGCGAAAAACCGTCGGGCAGGGATTTCAACACGAAACCGACCGTGAAAACAGCCGCGGCGATGAAAAGGCAGAACTGAAAAAAATCCGTCCAAATAACCGCTTTTATACCTCCGAAAGAAGTGTAAAGAAGCGCAATAGCGCAGACGTAAAACACCGAAGAGAAAAAAGAGATGCCGAAAATCACGGAAAGACCAACAGCGCAAGCCGCCAACCTGACCGAACTGGCAAGTATTCTGCTGACGATGTAAATTGCGGATGAGGACAACCAGGTCGCCTTTCCGAATCTGTTGCCTAAAAATTCGTAGGGAGTCATCACCTTTCTGCCGTAAAAAGCTTTCAGAAATACAAACGAAACCAAAATTCTAGCAAAAAGGTCTCCGAAAGCGAGTTGAAGGTAGTTGAAATCCCCTCCCTGGGCGACTACAGAGCCTGGAACTCCAATGAAAGTCATCGCTGAAAGCGCGGTCGCGTATATGGAAATTGTAACCGCCCACCACTTCATAGCCCTTCCTGCCAAAAAGAAGTCCTCCGCCGACTTTTCCTTTTTTCCGGACCAAATACCAAGAGCTATGACGGCCGCGGAATAAAAAACTATGACAACTATATCCAAAAACATGACAGTCGAAGTATAACAGCGGTGAAAGCTTCATGACAATCTCATACTTGGTTTTAGAAAATTTTATTGTTGACCTTTTTATGCATTGATGTAAAATATAAAAGTCGGCATATAAACATGCCGGAAGAGTAAAAATTTCACAAGGAGGATCTATGAGAAACCTTACGGTTTTCGCGGTGATTCTGTCTTTCGCCGCGGCTGTTTTCGCAGCCAATCCTAACAATGATGCTGCACCCTACGTTCAGTCTCTCCCTTCAAACACAGAAGCAATTGAAATGCCTTTGGTCTGGTCTCTGAATGTCCAGGCATTAGGAGCAAGCAACAGGTGTCTCGGCGTTGAAGTAATAGACGATTCTCTTATGATTGTCACCGACGCGAACACTACTGGCTGCGTATTCCAGCTGATAAATTATGTCTCAGGAACCATCCTCGGAACCGTCCCCCAGCCCGGTCAAACCGGTTGGGGACACAGAGACATGGACAGAGACGCCGGAGACACAATATACGCAGGCGGAGCCACAGGCACGACAGTGTACGGATACACCTGCACTGTCAACCCTTTCGCAATGACTTCAGCTAACTCCTACACCGGACAGTCAAACCCTAATAGAGCTATTGCATGGCTTCAGGGAGACACTTTCTGGACAGGAAACTTCAGCACATCCATGGGTTATTTCACAAAAACCGGAGCTGTCTGGAGCGGCACAGGCAACTATTCTGTATACGGTTCCGCTTATGTGCCCTCTTCGGTTCCAAACGGCGACAAAGTATGGTACCACGGACAGGTGACAAACCCCGCCGGATGGGAATGCACCTGGTTCGGTTTGAACCCCCACACAGGCACATGGACAGGTGAAACCCTTTATTGTCAGATCCCCGCTTTCGCCGCAGGATATGCCGATGCTATGGCCGGCGGCGGCGACTTCGTTGATGATTTTATGGGATTTGGTCCCTGCCTCGTCGGATTCACTCAGGGAGACAACGACTTTGTCTACGCTTTATCCCTCAACCCGACCATAAACGACGTGGGAATCAGGAGTGTCGTCGAGCCTCATCCAGGACAGTATCCTCCAGCGACGGCTATAACTCCGCAATGCTGGGTTTATGCAGATCCTTACTGCTCCGGACCCCAGACATTCGATGTAGATTTGACCATTGAAGAATCGGTTTCTGGCGTCATATACGACGAGACCGTCGGTGTCACCAACCTCGCCCCCGGAGACTCACAGCTCGTCACTTTCCCGAACTTCACGACATGGTGGTACAGGCACAACTTCACGGCTACATTCATCACCAACCCGGGCGGAACCATCCCGACAAACGACACGGTATCTGTCGAATTCCACACTTTCCTCTTCCAGGACCTCTACGTAGAGGACTTTGAAGCCGACAGTGGAGACATGACTGTCACGGGGACAGCAAGCGTCTGGCAGTGGGGAGCACCCACAACAGGTCCCGGAGCGGCGCACAGCGGAAGCAACGTCTGGGCGACAGTCCTCGCGGGCAACTACCCGAACAGCGCGCATGCTCAGCTGACGACTCCCGCAATAGCACTTCCCGCTGACATGTCCACAGCCGAATGCTACTTCTGGATGTGGTGGGACACAGAAGCGAACTACGACGGCGAAAACATGAACATCTCAACAGACGGCGGGACTTCATTTGTCGCGTTTTCAGCAGTAACACCCGCGTACAACGGGACAGGCAATTCTTCGAATCCTCTCGGACAGGTTCCCTGCTGGACTGGCCACACGACCGGCGCTTCTTGGCAGCAGTATGTGATGGACCTCTCCTCATACGGCGGACAGACGATACTGCTTCAGTGGGACTTCGGTTCTGACGGTTCTGTTGCATACCCGGGATTCTACATCGACGATGTCACAATCAGAATACCCAACGCCGTCGAAGAAAATCCGATAGTCAACCCGGATGTATTCTCCGTCAGGCCAATGGCACAGGTCGGAAACACCCTGAGTTTGGCACTATCAGTTCCTTCTTCAACCCAGGTCAGATTCGAGGTATTCGACGCGACGGGAAGGCTTGTTGCAGTTCCTTTCTCGGGAACCGTCAACCAGTCAAGTGTTCTTTCGTGGAAATCCGACAATGTCTCAAACGGCGTCTTTTTCTACAAAGTCACCGCTAACGGCAGTACTTACACCGGAAAGTTCACGAGAGTTTTCTAAAACTTCCAAGGGCGGGTAACTCCCGCCCTTTTTTTATCCTTAAAATTTCCTGTTCAGAAAAGGTATTGAACCATTCTGTTTTTACCAACATAAAGCTAAAAATTATTTAGACCGGACCAGCGCTTAATGCGGGGGATGTTTTAAAAGGGAAAAACCAATATTAGTGGGCGCGTATATAAAACTCATTGGAACGTTATATACGCGCTTATTTTTTACATGTGGGAAAGTTTACCGAGGATCTCGAGTTCTTTGGAAAGAGTCGTGTCTCCCAGGACATCGGCTTCACTTTGGAAATAATCATTGAAATCCTGGAACAGCTCCGAATAATGAGAAGAGACTTCTAATTCCATGGATTGTCTTTCCCACCTTCCAAGCTCTACGATTTCTTCGTCGAAGACCACTATGCCGGTGTTCATGCTGACAAGCGGCGAAGAAGAAACCAATTCTCCGCCGGATCTTTGGTCTACGAGCCAGCTCTTGACGAGTTCGACATACCTGGCGAGCAGTATGCCCTTCCTTATTCCGTTGTTGTCGTAAAATTCTTCTCCGGACGCTTCGAAATCAATTTCTTCGGAACTTTCGTCTCTGTCGCCGTTTCTGTCTTGGTAGGAAACTCTCAAGGAAATTTCACCGTCGGAAGAAATCTTCTTTAATCTCAAAAGGACGAGTCCTCCCCTGGTTTCTCCTCCTTCACTTTTTGAAGGAAACAAAGTATTGACCTTCATTATCTGCCCGGTCGAAAGGTCGGCTTCAGGTGAACCGTAGACCTTTTCTATTTCGTACCCTTCCGATTCGAGTACCAGCTCTAGGTCGAAGACGAGAGGGGTGACCATATAATCAAAATTCTCGTCCATTTGCTCTTTGAACTGAGAAGAGGAATGCACGCTGAAATAATTGGCACCTTTGATCTTGGTCAGGATTTCGACGAGTTCTGTGTTCAGATCCACGCCTATTCCTATAAAAGTCGTGAAAACACCTCTTTCGGAATTCTTTTCGAACATTCCGAAAAGGCTGTGTTCGTCGGTAGAACCGGTGTTGGGCATTGCGTCTGTCAAAAATATAACCCTGTTTTCGTATTCGGACATGTCGAGGCTCTCAAGGCTGTCGAAAAGCTGTGAAGCTATTACCATACCGGCTTCCATGTTCGTCCCGCCCTGAGGTGTGATTTCGAGAACATGTCCCCTTATGCTCTCCATGTCCGTCTCGTCGACTCTTCTCAGAGGCTTCGCAAGGTACCCGTTGTCGTCAAAAAGCACTATACCAAACCTGTCTTCCTGTCCAAGATGTCCCATGAGGGCTACAACAGCTTCGTTGGCGATTTCCATTTTCGACTTGCTGAAATCATCCTCTTCATCTACTTCCTGTTCGTTTCCGAACCTGTCGTAGTAGTACATGTCGAAAGGACTGCCCATAGAGCCCGAAATATCGAGGACGACCACGAGGTTGAGTTTTTTTCTCGAAAAATCGCTTTCTTTCAGGCCTGAATTCAAACCTACTGACAAATAATAAATCGGTTCAGAAGTAAAAGGGTCAAACGAAACTGCTCTGCTGTATGACGGACAGAAAAGCTTTTCGCAGGGTTCAGTCTGCCCGGTCTCAAAGAAATAATCATAGTAAATGCCTTCTACCGTGATGTCCGTAGGCAGAGGGAGGTATCCATTTTCAATATTTTCCCTGAAATTGTTTATGTCTTTCGCCCCGCCGACAGAGAAACCCAGTGCGTCTTCTTCAGCCATTGACTCGTAAACCATGGGAGATCTCTGAGCTCCCCCGTTGCTGTATGAGTTGTAGGTCTTAAAAATAAAACCGTCTTCATCATATTCGCCGGATCTATACTGCCAGTCGTCTACCTTTTCCTTGATGATTTCCTTTGGTGTGCAGGAAAACAAAGCCAACAGAAAAACTACAGCCGCGTAAAAAAATGCGTTCATTTTCATATCCGCCTCCTTTTGAAAATTTTACTCTAAAGGAAAAGCTTTTATTCCATGCGGTCACTTTTTTTTGAGTTTTGAACCTTCCTTTGAATCGAGCACCTCGTAACCCAGCTCATCAATTTTCAACCTCAATTGGTCGGCTCTTTCGAAATCCCTTTTCTTCCGGGCTTCGTCTCTCTCTTTTAAAACATCTAAAACTTCTAATGGAATCTCCTCATCCTTGACCGACAAAATGTCCAACCCCAGGACATTGTCGTATATTTTCAAAAGTGAAAGTTTCGTCCAATCTGAAATTTTTGCGTCTGAAAGCGAATCCCAGAGGACAGCGAGAGCTCTTGGTGTATTCAAATCGTCGCATATTTCCCTTGCGAAACAAGCGGCGTACTTTTCATCGGGTGTTGCTTTCTCTTGGACTTTTGAATGGAGTAAATCCCGCGCCCTGTTTTTCAGTTTTCGCATGGCGTTTTTCGCTCCATCGAGCGCTTCAAAGGTGAAATCGAGTTTTTTTCTGTAGTGTGCGCTCAGCAGAAAATACCTGTAGTCGAGAGGGTCGTATCCGTCTGCGGTCAAAGCATCCAAAGTCAGAAAATTTTCCTTTGATTTAGCCATCTTTTCCCCTCCTCCGATTACGAGCCAATCGGAGTGAAGCCAGTAATTCACCCATTTGTGCCCGAAAGCGCATTCACTTTGAGCGATTTCGTTCGTGTGGTGAACTGGTATATGGTCAATGCCTCCCGTGTGGATGTCTACACGCTCTCCCAAATATCTGGAAGCCATGGCGGAACACTCAATATGCCAACCTGGAAAGCCTCTTCCCCAGGGGGATTCCCACTGCATGGAATGACTTTCGTATTTGTATCTAGTAAACCACAGGACAAAGTCGAAAGGATTTTTTTTATTCGAATCCTTTTCTACCCTTGACATCTGTTTTTCTGGATCCCTTTCGAGTCTGGCGAAATCATTGTATTTCTCGAATTTTGACGTGTCGAAATATACGTTTCCTCCGGCGATGTAAGTAAACCCATTATTTTCGAGTCTTCGGATCAGTTCAATCATATCCTCTACATGTTCCGTAGCTCTCGGCATGATCTGCGGCATGAGGATATTCATTTTTTTCAGGTCTTTGATAAATGCAGATTCATAGAATCTCGCTATTTCAAGCGGTGTTTTTCTTTCCCTCACCGCGCCTTTTTCGAGTTTGTCCTCTCCTTCGTCGGCGTCATCGGTCAGGTGCCCGACATCTGTTATATTCATGACGTGTTTGACGGAAAAACCGGCGAATTCGAGTGTTCTTCTCAGTATGTCGGAAAAGACATAAGCCCGAAGGTTTCCTATATGCGCGTAGTTGTAAACGGTAAGACCGCATGTGTAAATACCCGCGTTTCCTTTTTTTATCGGTATAAACTTTTCCTTGGCATGGCTGAGTGTGTTTGTGAAAAAAACGTCCATTTTACCTCTTTTCAGAGAATTGCAAACCCTTTAGAAAGGTAATTTTTTACGTAGTCATCTACGCTGTCTTCCAGATCCGGGAAATTTTGGGAGAACCCGGCATTAACAAGTTTTCTGTTGTCGGCCTGGGTGTAATTCTGGTAACGGTCTCTTAGGTTTTCGGGCATTTCCACGTATCTTATGTCCTGTTTCAACCCCATAGCGGAAAAAACAGCCCTGGCTAAATCGTTCCATGTTCTCGGTTTGCCGGTTCCGAGGTTGAAAATACCGCAGACATCTTTTCTCTCAAAAAGCCAGAATATTGCTTTTTGACAGCTTTTCACATATACAAAATCTCTGACCTGTTCTCCGTCCCGGTATTCCGGACAATTCGACTTGAACAACTCGACGTATCCCTTTTCCATTATGCTGATGTAAGATTTATAGACGACGCTTGCCATTTCGCCTTTATGGTATTCATTCGGTCCGAATACGTTGAAGAACTTCAAACCGGCTATTTTGGAAACCAACCCTGTTCTGAGAGCAAAACTGTCGAAGGCCGCTTTTGAAAAACCGTAGGCGTTGGAGGGTTTCAATTTCAAAGTGTTCTCGTCGTCGTCCCCAAAACCGCTTGAACCGTCTCCGTATGTAGCTCCGCTGCTCGCGTATATGAAACGTATTCCTCTTCCGGCGCACCAAAGGGAAAGATCCTTGGTATAGCTGTAATTATTCTTCATCAGGTAATCGGCATCTTTTTCAGTTGTTGAAGAGCAAGCCCCCATGTGGACGACACATTCCACAGACCCGTCAAATTTCCTTTCATGCAGCATTTTCAAAAAATCTTCTTTTTGGATGTAATCCTGAAAATATTTACCGGTCAGATTTCTCCATTTGTCGCTTTTCCCTAAATCGTCGACGACGACTATATTTTCTAAGCCAATGGAATTGAATAGGGATAAAATGCAACTCCCTATAAAACCAGCTCCTCCCGTCAGTATAATCTTTTTACCCTTCATAATGTCTCTTTGAAGTCACAGGATAGGACTCTCTCTCTTTCATGCCTTTGTAAAGCGAGTTCCACAAGTCTGGTTATCAGTCCCCGAGAGTCTACTCCTGTTACTTCCCACAATTTAGGGTACATGCTTATCGATGTGAAACCCGGAATTGTGTTTATTTCGTTTATAAAGATTTCGTCTCCTCTTATAAAAAAATCGACACGAGCCATTCCTTCGCAGTAAAGGCATTTGAAAGCTTCAACAGCCAATCTCCTCACCTCGCGCGAAATTTTACCAGGAAGGTCAGCCGGATATATTATCCGGGCGGAATCCTTGTCTATGTATTTAGCCCTGTATGAATAAAATTCGGATTTCACTAAAATTTCTCCCGCTATCGAAGCTTTGGGTTCTTCGTTTCCGAGAACAGCGCATTCAATTTCTCTTCCTTCTATAAATTCTTCAAAAATTATCTTTTCCGAAAACTTAAATGCGTTTTCGACCATTTCCGTGAACTGCTCTTTGCTTCTAATTTTTCCTACACCTACCGAAGATCCCGAATTTGAAGGTTTTACGAAAAAAGGCGATCCTAGTTTTTTTTTCACGCTTTCAAAGGACGGTTTCAAGTCAGAATTTTTTCTGTGGCAGATGTATTTGCAAATCGGCAATTTTCCGTGCTCAAGAAGTTTTTTTGAAACCTCCTTGTCCATTGAGATTGCCGAACCGAGTACATCAGCGCCTACGAAGGGAAGATTCAAAATTCTGAAAAAACCCTGAACAGTCCCGTCTTCGCCCAAAGCGCCGTGTAGAACCGGAAAAACCGCGTCCACGCTGATATTTTTTTTTCTTGACCCCGTGAAAAAAAGACAGGAGCCTCCCTTCCGAGGCACGGGAAATACTTCAACTCCTTTTTGTCTTTCGCAGAAAGGATTTATTTTCATCAGCTTCCATGTACCATCTCTTTCAATCCTCACAGGCAGGACATTGAAAAGGTTCCTGTCCGCTGAATTAAAAACAAATTCCGCCGAGACAAGAGATATTTCGCGTTCTGTCGATTGTCCTCCGTAGAGCAGGACAAGATTCTTTTTAGGCTTTTTTTTCATCATAGTTATTCTGTAAAAATCTTCTCAAAAGGTTAAGGGCAAAAAATGAAAATGAAATTTTGTTTTTCTTTCGGCCGCCAAAACCAATGTATCTTTCTGTTTGTTTATATTTTTCTGAACTTATTGACACGTACAGAAGACCGACGGGTTTCTCTGCTGTCGCACCCGTGGGTCCTGCTATTCCTGTTGAAGACATACCTATGTCGGAACCAGAAATTTTTCTTATATTCTGCGCCATTTTCTCCGCCGTTACAGGACTCACCGATCCATGCTTTTGTATTATCAGCGGATCTACACCTAAAATTTCGTTTTTGGATCTGTCACTGTATGACACGATCGACATCTTGAAGTATTCTGAAGAACCTGGAACATCGGTGAGCATATTTGAAATATAACCTCCAGTGCAGCTCTCTGCCACAGAAATCGTCAAAGAAAATTTTCTGAGCAAGCAGGCGACAATTTCCTCAATATTATTTCCGTCTTCGCTCCAAATCCATTCACCAGCGGTTTTGACGATTTCATCTCGCGCCGAGATCAGGTTATCTTCGCCGTTCTTTTCTTCTATTCTTAAGTCAATTCCGCTTTCTTGAGGTAAAAAAGAAACTTTAGAAAATTCAAAAATTCGGGTTTTTTTCGATAGAACCCCGAACAGGTCAGACTCAGGAATGCCGAAAGTTCTGAAAACAATACTTTTCTTCGGTTTCTCTCCGGATCTTCGTTCCAAATAGCGCTTAAAGTGCTCTCTGAATAGAGCTTGAACCTCATGGGGGACACCGGGCAAAAAAACATAAATCTTCATGTTTTCTTCTACCGAAAAAGAGCATGCAGTTCCCTCTGGGTTTATCCAGATTTCAGACCCTTCGGGTATTTCAGCCTGTATCTCGTTGGCAGGATTCATTTGCCTGCCTTTTGATTCAAAGATACCTTTAATATGGTCAAGCGCTTTTCCGTCGAGGGCAAGTTTTCTCGCAAAAAAATCTGAAGCCGCAAACCTAGTCAGGTCGTCATTCGTTGGTCCCAACCCTCCGGCGATAAAAATAACGTCCGTGTCTTTGCCGCATTTTTCAAGAGCGGCGATTATAGAGTTTTTTTCGTCTGGGCAGAAAGTAATTTTCCCCACCGAATATCCGCAACTCGTCAATTCAGACGCTATAAAAACTCCGTTGACATCGGCTTTTCTGCCGTCAACAAGTTCATCTCCGACGAGAATAATCTCAGCTTTTTTCATGCGAAAAGGTTCAAAATATCATTTGCGGTTACCAATATGGCAAAAAACAACAGCAAAGAGAATCCAGCTGCTTGCATTATCTTTATCGTCTTGGCTGGAATCTTTTTTCTCGTCAAGGATTCGACCAGGTGTATCATGACATGTCCTCCGTCAAGAGGCAAAAACGGCAGCAAATTGAATATTGCGAGGTTGAGGGAAATAAAACCCGCCAAAAACAGGAACGTGTCAAAACCCATCTTTGCAGCCTTGGATGTCTCATGAAAAACCCTCACAGGTCCTCCGAAAGTCTCCCTCAGAGTTATTTTTTTTGAAGCTATCATTTCTGGTATCTTCGCTAAAATGACAAAAGTCATTCTTATCTGATCCAGAGACATTTTAGCCGCTTGAAAAACACCTGTTCTTCTCGATGGAAGATTTATGCTGATACCGATCAGTTTCCTGCCGTCTATTTCAATCGGTTTTATATTAAAAATCAAAATTTCTCCTGATCTTGACGCGGCAAAAACGAATTCATCGCTTTTAACCGAATTGATTAGAACCGAAACATCCTGCCAGAATTCGACCTCATATCCGGAAACAGACCTCTCCGACTCGGTGGCCGTGAACACTATTGACACAGTGTCCAAAAGAGCTTTGGGAAATCCTTTTTCTTCGAGAACAACAAGCTCTTCTTCCTGCAAAACACCCGAAGGGGCAATAAACAAAATCGTGTCTCCTGCTGCCATGCCTGCACTTTCAGCAGGTCCCGATGACACCTCTCCAACCACCGGTTTTATCATTGGGGTCAAGCCTCTCAAAAAAGGATCTGACGAATCAGGTGCAACCCTGTAAGTTTTAGTCTCCTTCACACCTGATATAGACCTCGAAACGACAATTTCGACCTCTTCTCCTGAAACTTCATTCAGGGCAATCTCAATATCCCCCCATTCAGATACTTTTTGTTCACCCACAAAAAGAACTGAATCTCCTGATCTCAAACCCGCTTCCCACGAAGAGGAATTTCTGTCTATTCTTCCCGCAGAAGTCACCGGTATATAATAACCGCTCATCAGAAGATCCGCGAGAAACATGAAAGACCAAGCCAGGATAACGTTGAAAAGAGGTCCAGCTGTAACAATAGCTGTCTTTTGGAAAAAATTCTTCGATCTGAAATCGTCTTTTTCAAATTCGCGTTTTCCATCGTCCGCGTCAGCTTCGCCCTTCATTTTGACAAATCCTCCCAGAGGTATTGCGGACAATTGGAAATACGTTCCTTTAGCACTGAACCCGAAAATTTTAGGCCCGAATCCCACAGAGAATTTCGGGACCGAAACGCCGAAAGCTCTTGCAAAAATAAAGTGGCCGAATTCGTGGAAAGATATCAAAATTCCAAGCAAGACTATGGTTGAAAGAAAATTCAAATCTCACCCGTCAATTCATGCACTTTAGATCTTGCCCATTTTTCGGCTTGAAAAATAAGTTCTTCGCATGGTTCCTGGGTCTCGTGAGAATTCATCGCCTCTCTGATAATTTCCGTTATTCTTCCGAAGTTGATTTTTCCTTTGAGGAAGAGGTTTACCGCTTCTTCATTGCTCGCGTTGAAAACGGCAGGCATGGTGCCTCCTTGCTTCAGCGCTTCGTATGCGTAAGAAAGAGCAGGAAATCTTTTATAGTCAGGCTCGTAAAATTCCAGAGGCGAGACTTCGTGCAGTTTAATTTTTCTTATTATTCTATCTTCCCTTTTTAGGAGGTTGAGAGCGTACTGTATGGGCAGCTTCATGTCGGGCGTCGCTATTTGCGCCAGCAAAGAACCGTCTTTCAATTCGACGAGTGAGTGGACGACAGAGGAAGGATGGATGACAACTTTAATTCTATCCGGTTCTAGTCCGAATAAACGCGACGCTTCTATGACTTCGAGACCCTTGTTGACCAAAGATGCGGAGTCTACCGTGATTTTGGCTCCCATATTCCACGTTGGATGCCTAAGCACTTCTTCGATCGAAGCATTTGACGGATCCGATTTGTCTCTCAAAGAGCCTCCCGAAGCTGTGAGGATCACGCTCTCGATTTCACTCTTTTCTCTTCCCTCCAGGAGCTGAAAAACCGCGCTGTGTTCGCTGTCGACTGGTATTATTCTTCCTTTGCCCTTGGAGAGGATTTCATTTATCACCTCGCCGAAAGCTACAAGAGTTTCCTTGTTTGCAAGAGCGACCGTCTTACCGGATAACAGGGCGTTTTTTGTCGGCAGAAATCCAGCGCTCCCTACGATCGCGTTTAAAACCATTTCCGCGTCATCTTGTTTACAGACTTCAGAGGCGGCATCTGGTCCCATGAAAATCTTCACTCCTTTCAATTCACGAAGGATTTCCACTCCCGGTGATGTATCGTCAGTGATAATGATTTTTGGAACTTTAAATTTTCGGGCTATAAAGGCCAATGCTTTGATGTTTCTGTTCGCTGATATAGCCGCCAGTCGGTACTTTTCAGGATACTTTTCCACGATTTCAAGAGTCTGTCTTCCAATGGACCCGGTCGCGCCGAGGACAATTAAATCCATTTTCAGCTCATCAGAAAATTGTTGAGAAGCAAAATCACAAAAGAAGAAAAAAACACGCTGTCAAATCTGTCGAGAATTCCTCCGTGGCCGGGGAGAATCCCTGAAGACTGTTCGATTTTGGCGTCTCTTTTCATCATTGATTCTACCAGATCACCGAGCTGGGAAGCTATGCCGCCGAGTAATCCGGAAAATAGGATGAAAATCCACGGCAGATGAAGAGCAGGGCATAGATAGATCTGAATTGCCTTAATAAGAACGGCTCCTGAAATAGCGCCCGCTATTCCGCCGATGCTGCCCTCAATAGTTTTTTTGGGGCTTATAGATGGAATCAGAGGTCTCTTCCCCAAGAGATATCCGAAAGTGAAGCCGAAGGTGTCAGAAAGCCAAGCGACAGTGAAAGCAAGGCAGACCAGATAGATCCCCAGTTGGTCACCTAAATACATGCCCTCACCAGCTCTTCTGAGAAGCGAAAGGCTTGAAAAACCCCATGAAACGTAAACGGTCGCATAAACAACAGAAGATATCCTTTTGGCGAAATTCTCCGGCTTTTCCGTGACAATTTCTACGAAAAAAAGGAAAAATACGAAAGCGGAAATCAGAAGCGGGTGTATTCCGGAAAAATAAGTGTTGGAAAGAAGGAAGCATATCCCGGAGATTACAAAAACATACCTCATTTTGCTTTCCGCCCCTTTCTCAATCCCCAAAGCTTTCTGAGATATATTATAAGCTTCCGTCGAAGATACTACAGCGGTTATCAACAGAGGGATGAAAAAGAACAGCCCCCCTTTAATAATAAAAAAAATTATCAAAGGAATAAAAAATACAGCTACAGCTATTCTGGCAATGACGTTTTTTCTGGTGGTAAAATTACGGCTCAAACTCTTCCGTACCTTCGCTGTCTTTTAGAATATTCCTCCAGGGCTTCGTCTAAATCCGCGGCGGAAAAATCCGGCCATAACTTGTCAGAAAAGAACAATTCGGCATACGCGGCCTGGTATATCAAAAAATTTGACAACCGCTGTTCTCCGCTTGTCCTTATTATGAGATCAGGATCGGGAATATCATTCGTATAAAGGTATTTTTTAAAATTATTTTCGTCTATTTTCGTGACTTTGCCATCTGCGAAGTCGTCCAACACTTTGTTTACAGCGTTGACGATTTCGTTTTTCCCGCCGTATGAAATCGCTATCAGCAGGTTCAGCCCTTTGTTGTCTTTGGTTCTATCTGACGATTTTTCCATTTCTCCCAAAATGGTTTTACTTAAAGAGTCTTTGTCCCCGATGAATGAAAGCTTGACATCGTTTCGCATCAGCTCGTCAATTTCAGATTTAATAAGCCTTTTGAACATTTTCATTAGAAATCCCACTTCTTCTTTGGGTCTTTTCCAGTTTTCTGTTGAAAAGGCGTAAAGCGTAAGGTATTTTACGCCGATTTCACCGGCGTGTTTGACAATCCTGCGAACAGCGTTGACGCCTTCGACGTGTCCTGAAATCCTCGGCAGTTTCCTCTCTTTTGCCCACCTGCCGTTGCCGTCCATTATAATGCCGATATGAACAGGTATCTTCAAGTTTTCTTTTTGGGAGGTCATCCTCAAATTGTCTTGATTTCTTTTTCTTTGCTTTCTACAATCTTTTCAATTAACGAAATATATTCGTTTGTGAGTTGCTGTATCTCCTCTTCGTACACTTCGTGTTCATCGTCGGATATTTCATTGCTTTTCAGCATTTTTTTCGCCTGATTGATAAATTGATGCCTTGTGTTTCTGACTGTGGTTTTTACCTCTTCACCCAATTTTTTTATATGCTTCACCCCTTCTTCTCTGCGGTCTTCCGACAGCATTGGAAAGATGAGCCTTATCACTTTACCGTCGCTCTGCGGGTTTACACCTATGTTGGAAGCCGCGATGGATTTTTCGATTTCTCCTATCAAAGATTTGTCGTAGGGTTGAAGGACAATCATTCTCGGCTCAGGTATTGTGACGTTGCAAACTTGCTTGACCGGGGTGTCGTTGCCGTAATATTTTACCGTGATTCCTTCCAGCAAAGCGGGAACTGCTCTTCCAGTTTGAATTTTCGACAGCATCCCCTTGAAATGCTCTACACATTTTTCCATCTTATCTTTTTCAACGCTTATGAGTTTTTTGAGATCAGGCATAACCCCTCCTCACTGGATTAGTGTGCCGACATTTTTGCTGAAAACAGCAGCCGCCAGATTTCCCTTTTTATACATGTTGTACACCATTATTGGTATGTTGTTTTCTCTGCAAAGAGAAATAGCCGTCGCATCCATCACTTTCAAGCCTCTGTTTATTACGTCGAGGTACGTAAGTTTGTCGAATTTCTTGGCGTCGGGATTCATATTAGGGTCTTTGTCGTAAACACCGTCAACTTTCGTGGCCTTTATGAGAATTTCAGCTTTGACTTCTGCGGCTCTCAACGCCGCTGCTGTGTCCGTGGTAAAAAACGGATTCCCTGTTCCGCCTGCAAAGATGACGCATGTTCCGCTGACCATGTATTCCCATGCTTTTTGCGGTGTGTAAACTTCGGCTAATTGGGGAACATCGAGAGCTGAAAGTATGGAAGTTTTTACGTTTTTTAAAGATAGAACTTCTTTAAACAGAAGAGCGTTGATCATCGTCGCGAGCATTCCCACTTGATCCGCGACAACTCTTTCTACTCCGAGGCTTTCAATAATTTCCTGCCCTCTGAAAATATTGCCAGCCCCTATAACAAGTCCTATCGAGACGCCTTTGCTGGCAACATCCGCCATTTCGCTGGAAATATGCTGAAGAAGCTCGGGAGAAACAACTTTGCCCTGCTCGCCTATGGCTTCTCCGCTGAGTTTTATCATCACTCTCCCGAAAGAGGGTTTCATTCTTCTCCCAGCTGCATCCTGTAGAATCTTTTTATCTGTATGTTCTCTCCTGTCTTGGCTATAGCTTCTTTGACCACATCTTCCACAGTTTTCGATTCTTCTTTGAAGAAAGGCTGGTCGTAAAGGCATGCTTCTTTGAAAAACTTTTTCATTCTGCCTTCGACTATTTTTTCAATCATCTTGTCTGGTTTTCCGGACAGCTTTTCCTGATTTGTGTAGATTTCTCTTTCGGTTTCGACCAACTCTGTGGAAAGATCTTCTGCTCTCAGGGCTTTTGGTGAAGAAGTCACAACCTGAACCGCCAAATCTTTTGCGAGTTCTTTGAATATCTCTGTCCTCGCGACAAAATCGGTTTCACAGGCGAGTTCTACAAGCCCCGCGATTTTATTCTGGTGCAAATAACAGGCTATCATACCTTCTTTGGTCGCCCTGCTGCTCTTGGAGTCGGCTTTAGCTATGCCCTTTTCCCTGAGGACCTTAACTGCTTTACCTACGTCCCAACCAGTCTCTTCTAAAGTGGCTTTGCATTCTTTGATTCCTGCGTCGGTTATCTTTCTCAGTTCCTTAACCTTTTCCATATTTATATCTTTATCTGGCACTTTTCCTCCAATGGTCTAAAACGGTATTTAGATCATAACTCGTTGAGTTCAATCTTTTCCAATATCTCTTCCTCTATTTCCGATTCTTCCCCTTTTTCCTCGATGGGCTGTTCTTCCTTGTGCTGGGATTTTCCGAGTAAAACTGAGTCGGCAAGATATTGCGTTATCAGAGCTATTGATCTCATGGCGTCGTCGTTTGCCGGGATTACATAGTCTATTGGGTCAGGGTCTGAGTTCGTGTCTACTATACCCACAACGGGAATCCCGAGAATTTTTGCTTCGTGAACGGCTATGTTTTCGTGTTTGACGTCGACTACGAATATCGCGGAAGGAAGCATATCCATTTCTTTTATACCGCTTAGGTATCTTTCCAGTTTTTCTTTCTTTTTTTCCATGTTCAAAATTTCTTTTTTCGTCAGTCTTTCAGAACTTTTCTCGTGCAGCTTTTTTTCAAGTTCTTTCAGTTTGGATATGCTGTTTCGAATTGTCTTGAAATTAGTGAGAGTTCCGCCGAGCCACCTTTCCGTGACGCTGAATACTCCGGCTCTTTCAGCCTCAGAAACTATTATGGGCCTGGCTTGCCTTTTAGTCCCCACGAAAAGAATAGATTTTTTTTCCGAAGAAATCTTTGCCATGAAATTCGAAGCGTATTCAAGTCCGGAAACCGTTTTTCTTATGTTAATTATGTGAGTTCCCTGCCTGACGTCGAAGATGTAGGGTTTCATTTTCGGGTTCCATCTGTCGGTTTTGTGTCCGAAATGGGCACCGGCTCTGAGAAGCTCGGTGATTTCGATATTGAGCATCATTCCTCCTTTTGGGTTTGTCTTCCATGATCGTCGGCGTTTGCCAACCTGAATATCAGGACCCAGGCAAACTCAGACCATGTGATTTTTTCAATATTAACGTTTAGAAAACTGGAATCTTTTTCTGGCTTTGGGTCTACCGTATTTTTTTCTTTCTACAACTTTCGCGTTTCTCGTCAAGAAACCGTGCTTTCTGAGTTCGGCTTTTTTTTCGGGAAACAATGCCGCCAGAGACCTGGATATTCCGAGCTGGAGAGCTCCGGCTTGTCCGGTCACTCCTCCTCCGTCGACTTTGGCGAGGACATCGAATTTGGAGCTGACTTCAAGAGTTCTGAGAGGAAATTCGACAAGAGTGAGAACGCTCCCTCGTTTAAAATAATCGCTGAATGTTCTTCCGTTTATCATCCTCTTGCCGTTGCCGGGGATAAGCCTTACCCTGGCCACAGCAGTCTTTCTTCTACCTGTGCTGATATTTTTCTTCTTTTCGAATTCTTCGGTCACTTTTCCTCCTAAATTCTTATCTCTTCAGGTTTTTGAGCCTGTTGCCTGTGCTCGTTGCCCTTGTATACCTTGAGGTTTCTGAGAATTTTTCTTCCAAGAGGACCCTTGGGGAGCATACCTTTAACAGCTTTTTCTATAAGCCTTTCCGGGTTCCTCTGGAGAACTTGCCTTGCTGTTCTCAAAGTTATTCCGCTCATGTAGCCGGAATGTCTCCAATAAACTTTTTTGTCCATTTTTTTACCTGTCAGAACAACTTTCTCGGCGTTGAGACATACCACGTTGTCGCCGCAGTCGAGAAAAGGAGTGAAGTAAGGTTTGTTTTTGCCCCTGAGAATTTTAGCAATTTCAGAAGCGAGGCGACCAAGAGGCTTGTCTTTGGCGTCGATCAACACCCACTTTTTTTCTCTTTCATCTTCTTTCGGTATGAATGTTTTCACTCTATGACTCCTTTATGATGAATATTCAGATAAAAAAGCTCTGTAAAAAAGCTTTTCATTGATAAAATTCAAGGACGAGTATTTTATCTGTAGAGATATGTTTTGTCAATAATTTTATCGAAAAATCGACCTTGTAAGAGTTTTTAGCCTGGAGCTCATTCGCTATGTTGGCAGGTTTTCAACTTCTTGATCTCCACCATAAGAGAAAAAATATCCGATGGAGAAACGTCCGGCAGTCTTTGGGCTTGGCCTAAATTGATGGGTTTTACCTTGGACAGCATCTCTTTGGCGGAGTTCGACACATTTTTGACCTTGGAGAATTCAATTTCACTCGGAATAGATATATTTTCGTATTGCTTCATCTTGGTAGCTTCTTCTGCTTGACGTTGCAAATAACCATCGTAGATGATTTCCGACTCCAACCTCTCGACAATATAATCCCATTCCTTCTCGGAAAGGTTCTTTTTCACATCGGCGACAAAACTGATTTCAGATGTTTTTTTTGTACCCGCTTTTACCGCGTTTAGAAGCCTTTCCTCCCTCAGCCGCGTCATAATTCCGTTTAAAATAATCTCGAGTTTTTCGAAATTCTCAATTATCGGCTTTTCGACAAGACGGTATTTTTTTGAGACGCTTGAAAGTCGCTGCCATGCATTGTCCCTTCTCAAAAGAAGTCTGAATTCAGACCGCGAAGTGAAGAGCCTGTAAGGCTCATTGACGCCTCTGCTGACCAGATCGTCTATCATAACTCCGATGTAGGCCTCTTCCCTGCCCAAAACGAGTTTCTCCCGTCCTGTCGCGTGGCAAGCGGCGTTTATACCAGCCACTATCCCCTGTCCTGCCGCCTCTTCATATCCTGAAGTCCCGTTCAACTGTCCGGCCGCGAAAAGACCCGAGATGATTTTAGTCTCCAGCGTCGGGTGAAGATTCGTCGGTTGAAGGTAATCGTATTCAACAGCGTAACCGGGGACGACTATTGTGGCGTCTTTAAGCCCCGAAATTGTCTTGAGTACATCCTGTTGAACGTCCATAGGCAGCGAGGTGGCGAATCCGGAGAGGTATTTCAAATCATCGTCGAGACCTTCGGGCTCCACGTATATCGGATGCCCTCCCCTGTCTCCAAACCGCATGACTTTGTCCTCTATGGAAGGACAGTAGGGCGGACCCATACCGGTTATTACACCAGTGAAAATTGGGCTTCTGTTTATGTTTTTTCTTATGACTTCGTGAGAACCCATAGATGTTTTGGTCGCCCAGCAAGAGACGCGATTTTTTAAACTTTTCCTGTCCGTACCCATGGAAAATGAATATGGAAACTCGTCTCCCTTCTGCTCCGTCATCTCTGAGTAGTTGATGGTTTTGCCGTCTATTCGCGGGCATGTTCCAGTTTTGAGCCTTTCAAGAGTAAACCCTTTTTTTTTCATGTCCTCGCTCAGAAATTCAGAGGTGTGGTCTCCTCTTCTTCCTCCCCTGGACTTTTCAAAGCCGGTGTACATAATTCCGTTTAGAAAAGTTCCCGGAGCCAAAACAGCCGCTTTGCATTTGACGGTACCTTCAGTTGTCTCGACCGCCCTGATTTCTCCATTCTGAGCGTCAAAAGCCACCGCTTCAGCCTCGTGTATCTTAAGGTTCTTCACGGAGAAAAGCGCTTTATGCATTTCTTTTATGTAGGTTGCTCTATCCACCTGGATTCTCAGCGCTTTAAGGGCTGGTCCTCTCCCCGGCCTCAGTGTTCTGAATTGTATCCCCGCTCGGTCGGCTATAAAACCTATTACCCCCCCGAGAGCGTCTATTTCGTGGACAAGGTGGCTTTTTGCCTGCCCTCCGACGGCGGGATTGCAGGACATGTGACCGATGCTTTCCACCTTTGCAGTGATGAGCATTACATCATCGGCAATTTTCGAAGCCGCGTAAGCCGCTTCGCATCCGGCGTGCCCTCCTCCTATGACTACAACTTGAGTTTCCAACATGCTTGAGAAAATTAAAAAACTGCCGGAAATTCTCCAACGGAGACAGTTCTTTCTTCCTGGGTTTTCATGTTTTTGACCTTTATCATTCCATTTTGAAATTCATCAGGAAACAAAACCGCGCAAAAACGGGCTCCTTTTTTGGCCCCTTCAGAGAGAGCGGATTTTATTTTTCTGCATTTAAAATCCAAATCGGCGGACATGTTTTCGCGCCTGGCCGCGAGAGCCAATTCAAAACCAGACCTAAGGCGGTTTTTCTCAAGAGGGATGATATAAAAATCCAGTTCAGATCCATTTTGTATAAGCTTTCCCATTTCTTCGAGAATGTCCATGATAACCACGTCTCCAAATCCAAAACCGACTCCCGACAAAGGCTTTCCTCCTATTTTCTCGAGAAGCCCGTCGTATCTGCCACCTCCGGCTATAGCTCTGGAATGGCCGGCTCGTGAGTACATCTCAAAAACGATTCCAGTGTAGTAAGAAAGCCCTCTTACAACCGATGGATCCAAAACCACATAATCCTTGTAGTCACCGAGGTTTTCGATTAGTGACTCGACTTCAGCGGTATTTTCATTTTCTCCCAAAACGCTTTTCAACCCTTCTGTCTCGCAAGCTCTATAAAGCTCCAGGATTTTTTCCGGCACGGCCTTTTTGGCCGTAGCTTTTCCCAGCATTTCTAAAAGTTCCGGTTCTGAAACCTTGTCTTTTTTATCTATTACAATCATCGCTGGAGGCAAAAGTCCATCGTCAAGCCCGGCTTTTTTAAGAATGTCTTCGACAACTTTTCTGCTGTTCAACTTTACAACAAACTCATCTTTGTCCAAGCCGAGTTTTAAAACCGCCGCAACGAGCATAGAAATGATTTCAGCTTCCGCCGTTATATCATGAACGCCCAAGATGTCGGCGTTCCACTGGTAATGCTCTCTTTTCCTCCCTTTGGTCATTCTCTCGTACCTGAAGCATTGGGCTATCGTGAACCATTTTATAGGTATCTGCAGCGCGTTCTGCTTCGCGGCAATCATTCTCGCAAGCGAAGGGGTCATCTCCGCTCTAAGAGCCAGATCCCTGCCCGATTTGTCTTTGAAAGAATACAGCTGTTCCGATATCTCCTCTCCGGCTTTTCTCGTGAGAAGTTCTAAGTTTTCGACGACAGGAGCGTCATAAGGATCAAATCCCCAGAGTTGAGAGACCTCTCTCCATACAGAAAAAAGCCATTCCCTTTTTTTCATCTCTTCGGGATAGAAATCTCTCATCCCTCTGACAGGATTCAGATTCATGTCAAAAACCTATCTCCATTTCTCCGGTTATCCCTCCGCCAAACTGCCATAAAATTTCCGATGATTCGTTCACATCCGGAACTACAGCTCTGGCTGTGAAGTTCACTCCAAAATTCTGGGACACCGCGTAGTTCAAATCCCCAAGAGCTTGCAAACCGAGGGTTCCCTCGTCTTCGTCGTTTTCCAAAGAAGTTTGAGTCTGATAATAACCGAGACCTCCTCCTACTCCAATTTGAAAACCCGTTTTTAAATCGGGATGAAAAACCGCGTCCAGTGTTCCTCTTCTGTGATTATAGTCGACGGTGTCCTCCGACCAGGTTGAATAAGCTCCTGTCCCCCTCAGCGAAAAGATTGATGAAACGTAGTATTCCGCCCAAGTCTCTACAAGCGGAGCGTAATTGGCGTCTCCCGGCGGATCCCAAAGAGACACGGTAGTCCCGAATCTTAAAAGAGGGGAAGCGCCGAGTGAAGAAAAAACCGCCATAAATGTAATTGAGAAAACAAAGATTTTCATTTTTATGCCTTTTTTTATTGGTTGACTGGAGGAGGAGGCGGCGGTGTTTGAGTTGGCTGCTGCTGCAGATAGATGTTTGTCCCCTGTCCGGTTTGGCTGTTTTGCACCCTTCCATAAAGCCTCATTTTCATCTCTTCAAGTTCCCTTTCTATAGGCCATTTAGAAAAAGCGAGAACGAGCGCAAAAATCATAAGCACCAAATGACCAATCCCCGGCAGCAAGATGAACAAGCTGAAAGCGCCGGAGTATCCTGTCTTGTCGAAAATTCTCCAGAGCACAATTATCTGGAATACAAAAACGCCGATGAATACAAGGCCTAATACTATTATCCATATGATGCCGAGAGCCATGAATGTCCCAGCGATGCCTTCCGCCTCGTAGTTCTGAGAGCTTGTCGAGGAATACTGAGACAGAAGAGAACTCAACAGAAGATGCATAGAACCTCCTTTTACAGTCCTGTCGTTCGGTTAAAACTTTATATTATCCTCTACTGTTGATTAAAGGCAAGATTATTAAGGAAATTTTTAGAATCAGGATTGGGACGGCTCTTTTAGTTTTGGTCGAGGTTCTTTTTTTTAAGCTCTTTTTGTTTTTTTCCTATCACGGCTATGTGAAAAATAACGCATTCAAAAAAGTCCGATATATTTTCGTCAAAATAGTCTTGCGCGCCCATGACACGGGACAAGATTCCGCAAAAAACTATTTTTGTGACGAGATCAACTCCTTTTTTGAAAAGGTTCTCCGGCATTTGACAAATCGCCTCGGCTAAAGAATAAGATTGAGCGTGAAAATCTTCGTAAATTCTTATCTTGGTCTCGGTTAAAAGCTCAATGTTTTTTAAACTCGCGTCGCAAAGAGACTGAAGTTTCTTGCCCATTGAACTTCTCGCTTTAATGAAGTCCTCGGAATCTAGGTAATCTCCGAACTCGTCGTTGAAAAAATCCGAATAATCTCTCATAAATGAATTTTACCAGATTACCCGGAAAACTCAACAAAAAAAACTTTACTCACACCTTTAACTTAAGTATAATCTAAATCGACACTTCAGCTAATTTAAGGAGTTTGTTTGGAAGAAAATTCACAGGCGGTTAAACCTACCTTCAGAAGTTTTTTTTGGTCGAAGACAGCTGCTACTTTAGAGATAATCATAGGGGCTTTGCTGTGCTTTTTTCCTTTGTCTGTGATTCTCGGGATTTTTTTGATAATCTCAGGGTCTCACCTTTACTCGATTTCCAATTCTTTTTCCCGTTCTGAAAACGAAATTTCAATGGTTGGAGAAACGCAAAAATACTATAAATACAAAACTGTCGTTTATTCGTTGATATTGCTTTTTTTCATCGGCGTGGTTTCTCTTCTAATAATGTTTTTCAGCGCCATGGCCGGCGCGTTTTCCGGCGCTTCTTACGCATATACTTCTGACATGCATAATTTCTGGCAGTTTTAATGAGGTTTGTCGCGCTCAGGTATGGACAACTCGGCGACGTAGTTCTGTTGTCGTCTCTTATAGAGTCAATATCCAAAATTGAAAACTCCGAATTTTTTCTCGGGACAAGAGAAATTTATTCGAACCTGTTCAGAGACGATCCAAGGGTCAAAGGGATGTTTTTTTTAAAAGACGATTCTCCCCGTTCTATACTGAAACACGCCCATGAAATCAAAATGGCCAAGCCCGACGTGACCATAGACGCCCACCTGAAGACAAGAACTCTTCTTCTTTCACTTTTGATCGGCGCTAAAACAGTTCGGTATGACTCGAGAAAGAAAGCGAGAAGGCGAATCGTCAAAACCAAGAAGTTGACCTGCGCCCCTTTTTTTGTCTACAGAGCTTACACTGAGACTCTTTTAAAGCTCGGTTTCGAAAATGGCATCCTTTCGCCTCCAAAAATCATAGTGGGTGAAAAGTCTCTAAAAAAAGCGCGTGAAATTATTGGTAAAGGGAAAACAGTTGCCATTCATCTGAATTCTTCATACAAATCCAAAATACCCGACGTGGAAAAGATGTCTGAGCTGTCAGAAGAGTTGGCTCTCATGGGTTATAAAAGAATCCTCTTAGGACCTGAAGATTCAATGCAAATACCGGCAGACATTAATCTGCTCGGCAAGACAGGTGATCTTTCTTTTCTTGCAGCCCTGTTGAAAACTTCTTCGGTTTTAGTGACAAACGATTCGGGACCTCTTCATCTGGCTGAAGCCGTCGGCACTCCAGTCGCGGCTATTTTCTGTTCTACTTCTCCCGCTTTCGGTTTCATGCCTTGGAAAAAAGAATCTTTTTATACTGCTCCAGAAATCAATTGCCATCCCTGCACTCTTCACGGAACCGATTTTTGCCGGAGAGGGGATTTTTTCTGCACAAAGTATTTCACGCCAAAATCAATCGCCGAAAAAGTGAGCTCTATCTTTGAAAACCGCTTTGTATCTGCCTAACCACCTTGGAGATTCTGTCATAGCTTCATCGATAATCCCCTGGATAAAAAGCGAGAGGGGTTCTGAACAGATAATTTTAATTGGAAATAAATACTTGGAAGGTATTTTCAGAGACTTCCCTGGGACGGAAACTTTTATACCGGTTGAAAAGAACCGAAGAGGATTTTTCAAGGCAGTACACACCCTGAAAAGAGAAAACGTCGACAGATGTTTTATTTTACCAAAATCATTTTCCTCGGCCCTGATAGCCGCTTTAGCTCAAGTCAAAGCCAGGATAGGATATTGCACCGACAGCAGAGGTTTTCTACTGACCGAAAAGCATCTCCCCGTAGACCCCAAAAAACGTCATCTTAGATTTTATTATTTCAAACTTTTCCATAAACACCTCCTAACTCCTCCTCCTGAAAACATTTCATTTTTTACACCGATTCCGAACGAAAAAACAAAAAATGTTCTGGAAAAGCAGAATAAATTCATAACTGTTGACACTGGCGCTGTCTATGGTGAAGCAAAAATGTGGGAAGACGTAAAATGGATAGAACTTATAAAACAAATCGAAAACTTCGTCAAGGTTCTAATCTTGGGGACAAGAGACTTGTCGGCGTGGAAGGGTTGTTTTAAAAACACCCTGAATCTTTCTTCGAAAACAGAAATAAAAGACCTGCCCTATATATTGTCAAAATCCTCTCTTCACGTCTCCTGCGATACTGGAAGCATGCATTTAGCAGCCGCGCTGGGCGTGGACACGGTTTCTCTTTTCGGCTCCAGCTCACCTGTCTGGACTTCACCCTGGGGAAAAGGTCAAGCCATGGTTATTTACAAGCATTTATCGTGCAGTCCCTGCTTTAAAAAAAAATGCCCCAGAGGAGAACCAATATGCATGAAGGCAATCGAAGTCGATGAAGTTTTGGATTCCATATTGAAAACACTAAAAGTTGATGTATTGCCGGTAAGGGTTTAAAATCAGGCATGGAAAACTCCCGTGGTAAACCGGCAGTGTTTTTGGACAGGGACGGAACGATACTTGAATTGATCCCTTACCTGAAGGATCCCTCTCAGACTGAACTCGTGGAGGGAGCGAAAGAGGGCATAATCAAGCTCAACCAGAAAGGGATTTTGACGATTGTAGTTAGCAATCAATCCGGCATAGGAAGAGGTTATTATTCTTTCAAGGAATTGTTTCTCGTCTCTCAAAAAATGGAAGAACTCCTTCACCCGGCGAAAATTGACGGTATTTATTACGACCCTTCATCCCCCGATCATCATTCAGGTTTCAGAAAACCGGAAAAGGGAATGATAGATTCCGCTTGCGCCTTTTACGGCATCGATCCTGCAAAATCCTGGATAATCGGAGACGATTATTCCGACCTAATGCTTTCTTTTAAAACCGGTATCCCTTTTATTCTCGTATTGACAGGATACGGTAAAAACGTCAGGTCTCATCTCTCAGAAATGGAAAATAAATTCACAACCGCACAAAACCTCTACGAAGCCGTGGATATTGTTTTAAATGGCTGATCTTGTCAGAGAATTTATAACATCTTATTCCATTCACTTAGGGCTCGCTCTTGTCACATCCGGAATTTTATCGGCTTTTTACGGCAACATCCTCTTCAAATATTTCGTTTTGGCGATGGGAATAATCATAGGTCTTTTAGTCGGAGCCCTTGCAGGAGTTTATTTTTCCGAGAGTTATGTCTTGATATTTTCCGTCTCGCTTCTCGGCGCAATAGCATTTTCAGCTGCTTTCTTTTTATACAGGACAGTTTCGATATTTTTCATCGGAGGTATTTTGCCTTTTTTCGCTCTTTTGCTTCTTTTAAAGACGAATGTTTTATCTGCCGTCATAGTATCCTTCGCTACCGGATTATTGACCGTGTTTTTAAGGAGATATCTTCTCTCCGCATGGTTTTCCGTGTTCGGTGCGGTCATGGTATTTTTCGGTTTGCTGATCATGATAAAAGGATCAATCGATCCCAGGATCTACGCTGTATCCGCCTTTTTGACAGCTCTTTGCGGTTTCTGGATACAATTCAGAAGAAGAAAAAAGACATCTCAAAAAAAATCGGATAAGCCGAATTCCTCATGAGACAATTTTCAATGTCTCTTTGGCTATCATCAGCTCTTCATTGGTCGGAATAGAAAATATTTTCACCGGGCTTCCTTCTTTGGAAATCTCGGCTATTTTTCCCCTGACTTTGTTTTTCTCATTATCGAGATGAGCTCCCATGCTCTCCAACCCCGCACAGATCCTCTCTCTTATTTCCCATCCGTTTTCGCCTATCCCCGCAGTAAAAACAATCGCGTCAACTCTTCCGAGAGTTACAGCGTAAGAACCAATGTATTTCCTCACTCTGTCGGCGAAAATATCCAGCGCCAGCTTAGCTCTTTGATCCCCTTTTTCTTCTTCTCTCTCAATATCCCTCATGTCGCTTGAAATTCCCGAGAGTCCGAGAAGACCGCTTTTTTTATATAGCAGATCTTTTATCTCAGGAGTGGTCATCTTCAATTCTTCTACCATTGAAACCACCACGGCAGGATCTATATCGCCAGCCCTGGTACCCATTACAACCCCGCACATCGTGCCGTACCCAAGACTTGTGTCTATGCTCCTGCCTTGTTTTACAGCCGTTATGCTGCACCCGTTCCCGAGGTGACATGTAACCACGTTTGTCTCTTCTTCTGGTTTTCTCATTATCTCCGCTGCCTTTTGCGCTACGTATTGGTGGCTCGTCCCGTGAAAACCGTATTTCCTTATTCCTCTTTTTTCGTAGAACTCGTAGGGCAAAGCGTATATGTAGGCTTCTTTGGGCATCGTCTGGTGAAAAGCGGTGTCGAAAACCGCGACGTTAGGAATATCGGGAAGCAATTTTCTCGCGGCTTTTATACCGAGGATGTTCGCCGGGTTGTGAAGAGGGGCTAAGTAAGTGGAGTTTTCAAGGGCTTCCATCACAGCATCGTCTATCATAACCGAATGTGTGAATTTTTCTCCCCCGTGAACCACCCTGTGTCCAATTGCATCAATTTCCTTGTAATCGCTTATCACGCCATGTTCTTCGTGAAGAAGCAGTTTCAGCATTATGTCTAAACCCGTTTGATGATCTTTAACGGGGGTTTCCTCCTTGTGCGAAAGAACGCCGTTTTTTTTATGGGTGACGATTCCTACAGGCAGAGAAACTCTTTCAATCAGACCGGACGCAAGGCACTTTTCATCTTCTGTTTGGATCAACTGGTATTTTATCGAAGAACTGCCGCTGTTTACCACAAGGACTTTCATTTTTCCTCCGTATTATTAAATAAAAGAAACAACATCGAGTTTATATTTTAATTTATTGTCCCGTCAAATCAAACAAAATTTTCAATCCGTCTTAATCAACGCGATCGCTTCGACGTGAGGGGTTAAAGGGAACATGTCAAAAAGCGCCAGTTTCTCGACTTTGTATCCATTTTGGGAAAACACCTGCAAATCCCTCGCCATAGAAGGAAGATTGCAGCTCAAGTAGAAAATATCCCGAATGTTTTTCTCAATTATTGTTTTAAGGAGCTTTTGGTTTATCCCTGTTCTTGGCGGATCAACCACAAGGGTAGCGTCTTTTCTGAGCAGGTCGCGTCCGACTTCCCTGTCCTGTATGTTGAAAAACCTGGCTTTTTCCAAACCTTTTTCGTAAGCGTTGTAGACAGCGTCCATTATCGCCGTTTCGTTTGAATCCACACCGATTATTTTTTTCGCGTAATTTTCAAGCTGAAACGAAAAAAAACCCGAACCGCAGTAAAGGTCAACGAGCCATTCGCTTTCTCTTATGTTTTCTTTGATGTATTCGAGAATCAAACCTGTAGTCTCCCTGTTGACCTGTACAAAACTCGAACAGGAGACATACTGGTCTTGGTCAAATGATATCTTCATCCTCTTTTTGCCAAGTGCATGTTCTGTTCTATCGCTTTTTTCACCTGTCAGGTAAACGGACGAGAATCCAGCGTCGTCGCATTGATTTAAGTTGTTTGCCCCTCTCTGTTCAGTAATTCTCAAAACCGCCGCGATTCCGTCATCGTAGCTGTTTATCGAAACAGAACTCGGATAGTACCCTAGATTTTTTGCGCACAGGGATAAACTCAAAGCGTCATTGAATTTGCCGTTTATGCGGTCTTCAGCCAAAAGGCATTTATCCACAGGCAAAAAATCTTCGGTTTTTCTTCGATAAAATCCAAGTTTAACGTCTTTCTTCGGAACAGATAAGCTGAGTCTGCATCTGTATTGATACCTTCTATGCGAAAAAGAGAGTTTGTTTTCTATGGGAAAGTTCAATTTCATTTTTTTCATTATTTCATGAGCTGTCTTTTCCTTTATTGAAATCTCGAGATCCCTTTCAACGTGCTGGAAAGAACATCCTCCGCAGGTGAAAAAATACGGGCATTTAACTTTTTGTGAATCTGAAATTTTTTTCTTATACGAAACGATTTGAGCCCTGTCGTAGTCACTGAAGCTTTCGGTTATTTTTACTTCGACGGTTTCACCTTCTATGGCGTAGGGAACGAAGACAACTTTTCCGCCTATCCTTCCCATTCCTTCTCCGGAACTGATGTTTTTTTCTATGAATACGTTTTCGAAACTCATCTTCTGAAAAGTTCAGATTTACCCTGTGCCCAAGAAGAAAATTTTCCTTCTGCTATTTTCATTCTTATCTCTTTCATAAATCTCATGTAAAACCTTATGTTGTGAATCGTGCCCAATTGACCCGCCAGAGAATCGCCTGTCTTGAAAAGATGTCTTAAATATGCCCTTGAGTGATTTCGGCAAGTGAAACAGTCGCAACCCTCTTCAACAGGAGTGAAATCGTCTTTGAACCTGGCGTTTCTTATGTTTATTCTGCCTTCTTCAAGGCTATAAAAAGTTCCCGTTCTCGCATGCCTTGTGGGGGCTACGCAGTCGAAGATATCCACTCCTCGAGAAACAGCGTAAAGGATGTCTTCCGGAAAGCCCACTCCCATCAGATAACGGATTTTCTCCTTTGGAAGTTTTTTCGCAGTGTAATCCACCACTTTTTGAACTTCTTCCTTGGGTTCCCCCACGGCGACCCCTCCTATGCCATATCCGTCAAAACAAAGATCCGTCATCAAATCTATAGATTCCTGCCTTAAATCCGAATGAGCACCACCCTGTATTATTCCGAACACTTTTTGATTTTGGTAAGGATTTTTGTCTATAAATACCTTGGCCTGCTTAGCCCATTTGTTGGATCTTCGCATTTTCTCCTTCAAAACAGAATAATCAGCCGGGTATTGAGGGCATATATCGAGAATCATCGCCACGTCAGAACCTATTATCCTCTGATACTCAATCGCGCTTTGGGGTGTAAGGAAAAACGAAGACCCGTCTATATGACTTTTGAAAAGAACCCCTTCTTCAGTTACTTTCCTCAGAGAAGACAGGCTCATGACCTGAAAACCACCGGAATCTGTGAACACCACACCCCTGAAATTCATGAAATCGTGAATTTTTCCGCTTTTCTCGAGAACTTCCCTTCCCGGTCTTTGCATAAGATGGTAAGTGTTTGAAATAATCGCCTGAACGCCTGTTTCGGAAAGTTGCAGGGAATTTAAAGCTCGAACGTTGGCATACGTGGCAACAGGCATGAAATTAGGAGTGTCCACCGAACCGTTTGTCGTAGTGAACACCCCTGTTCTGGCGAAAGAGTCCTGGCTCTCTATTATTATTCTGAAACCAAGAGACACCAGGGCTCTTTCAATCTTTACAATCCAGTTTTTAGGCTCTGGATTTTCCTATAGGCGTGGGAAATCTTTTTTCCCAGTCGTATACAACAGTGGCCACTATGAATATCGAAGAGTATGTGCCTATGATCACGCCCATTAAAAGGACAAAGGCGAAATCTTTAATTGTCGCCGCTCCGAAAATAAACAGGACGAGCAGGACCAAAAATGTGGTAAAAGCAGTCATGATTGTCCTGCTCAGTGTCGCGTTAATACTGGCGTTGACGACTTCTTTAAAATCTTTACCTTTGTTCATCCTGTTTACTTCCCTTATTCTGTCGGAAACAATGATGGAGTCGTTGATGGAATACCCTATGAGCGTCAGCAACGCCGCGATTGTCGACATATTGAATTCAAAACCCGACACAGCGTATACACCGGCTGTAATGACGACGTCGTGCAAAAGAGCGACAACAGAAGCTATTCCGAATCTATACGTGAATCTTATGCTTATGTATCCGAGTATTACGGCGATTCCGAGAAGAACCACCCACAGAGTTCTCATTCTCAAACTGCTGCTCATTCTTGCTCCGACGTGCTCGGTGCCTTCGATTGACAGTTTGAGGTTTGGATCCCTGTTTTCGAGTTCTTCCTTCAGCATAATGTCGATCGAATTCGAAATTTCACCTTCGCCCTGAGTTTCAGGGTACGCTGATTTTTCAAGGGAATCCCATTTTACGGGATCGACGAAGACTCTTACAGAAAGGGCTGTGTTTTCGGCGTCCAAAAAAACTACCGCGCTGTCTATTCCTCTGCCTCTCATTTTGTCCAGAGTTTTTTCCGCAGGATCCAGAGGGGTGGTCAACTGAACCAAGCTGTCAAAATAGGTCAGTTTCTTTATTCCAGTTATGGTCCCGGAAAAATCTCCTGCCATGAGAAAAGCCGTGTCTTCACCGAAAATGGAATATCCTTTGATCTCAAGAAGGTTCGAATCGGCTATAGCTCTGATGTCTTGAGATGAATCCGCTTTTGCGAAAACACCGAGTTCGACTTCCGGCCGCCCGTATTCTTCGACAAATTTAATAAGGGCGCTGTCTACGCTCGCAACCGAAGAAGATGCCCTGCCGGCAGTATCCTGTGGTATTATCGGCAATCTTATTATGTATCCATTCAACCTCTCGTTCGAAGTTTCCTGTATTATACTCCTGCCGATACCCATGCTTTGGATTACGCTTCTTATCTGAGAGGTCGTCAAACTTCCCTCGTCTACGGTCATTCTGATAATCGTTCCGCCGGTGAAATCGATACCCTGCCTTGTATTCCACAAAAACACAAGACTGACAGCCGAAAGGACAAATACAACCGCGGACACTATGTATGAAAATTTTCTTACTTTTATAAAATCGAAATGTGTGTTTTTAAAAATCTGCAACATTGCCGGTTCCTCCTATATGCTCAACTTCTGAGTGTTAGATCTGACCAAAAGAGTGTCGAAAATAAACCGGCTGACAAAAACGGCTGTGAAAACGTTCGCCACCAATCCGACGCTGAGGGTGACGGCAAAACCTCTTATTGGTCCTTTGCCGAACCACCAGAGAATCAAAGCGGACAAAAGCGTCGTGACGTTGGCGTCGAGAATAGTCACAAATGCCTTGGAAAAGCCTGTTTCAACGGCTTTTTTGACAGATTTATTCATTTTAAGCTCTTCTCTTATTCTCTCAAAAATCAGCACGTTAGCGTCCACCGCTGTTCCTATGACAAGCACGAGACCGGCTATTCCCGGGAGAGTCAGGGTTAAATTGAAAGCGGAGAGAATGGCCAATAGAAACACCAGATTCAAAACGAGGGCGAAGTCTGCTACCAAGCCGCTGAACCTGTAATATACGAGCATTATCAACATTATCAAAGCTGCAGCTATTAAAAAGCTTTTTATTCCTGTCCTTATTGAGTCTTCGCCGAGACTCGGTCCTATCACGAAACTCTCCTCAATATCCGCTCTGGCTGGCATTCTTCCGGCTTGAAGAACAGACGCAAGGGCTTTGGCGTCGTCGAGAGTTCCCCTTCCGAGGGTAATCGTCGATTTTCCGGTTGTGGAAGCGCTGCTGACAACAGGCGCGGAAAAAACCTCGTTGTCGAGAACTATGGCTATCCTGTTTCCTATGTTTTCGGAAGTCACTCTCGCCCAGTCTGCTCTCGCCATGCCTCCAATTTCAAGATCCACCCTCGGTTCTGTCTGGCTTTCAGAAGTGCCGAGAGCAGCCCTAGAGGACACGATCGACGCGCCGTATATCTCCGGAATAGAACTCACCAGAAGGATTTCTCTGTAGTCGGGAATTCCGAAATCTTCACCTTCTTCGACGACGCTCCACAGTAAAATTTTACCAGAAACTGAATCGGCTATGCCCTGCTGTCTCGCTTCCTGAACCATAGAGTCAAGGTAAACCCAATCCTCAGCGCTGCAAATCACGCTCTGCCCTCCCGGAAATGTCTTGAGAAGGGCAGAAAACCTTCCTTCGTTTTCTCTGTCAATTTTATCTATTATGTTCCTGAGTTCTTCAGGTCTTCTTACGACTCTGAAATCGAGAGTGGCGGTGGTCCCTATGAGTTTTTTCGCAATCATCGGATCCATTTCACCCGGGAGCTCAATTACAATGCTGTTTTCTCCCTGAACCTCGATTATCGGTTCGCTTACTCCGTATTTGTCGACACGGCTCGATAAAATTTCCACAACTTGGTTTACCATATCTGCGCCGCCCTCGCCGGAAGTGTCAACGGCGAGAAGAAAGTGAGATCCGCCTTCGAGGTCGAGCCCGAGTCTAATAGATCTCATCCTAAGTGAAGCGTTTTCAGGCAGGTATCTCTCTTCTCTTGGCAATCTGTAATATTTGTAAGAGAACGAAAGTTGAAAAAGAGAGATGCCTATCGCGGCCACAATTAAAACCAATTTCCATAACTGACTCTTTTTCATAGTAAGGGGTCCTCCCTCCTCAAAGATTTATTTGGGTCTGAAAAACAATTTTGAAGTTTATGATTTTACCACAAGCCATCAAGCTGTCAAGGATAAACCTATTTTCTAATTATAATTTTAGGTTGACTTGAAAGAGTCATGAGTGTATTGTTCTAAAGACTTTTATAACTATTTTATGAGAAAAGGCGATCTTATAACAGGGGTGATAATTTTTGTCGCCGGAATCGCTCTAAAAGCGATAAGTTTTTTCACCAAATCCAAATTCGTCATCAGAGGCACAAACTTCGAGGCTTTTTGGATACTTTTAGCGATTGGAACGATAATATTTGCTCTTTACCCATTTTTACGTAAAAAAAAATAAACGCCATTTTTGGGAAACTGTAGTGACAAAATGGTAATCCTTGAGTTTTTCACCTTGATTTTCATTTCTCTTGCAAAAATTTCGGTCCCTTTTTTTGAAAACTCCGCTCTCACCTACATACTTTTCATCCCCGTGGCCGTCGCCCTGGCGATATCGTTTTTGAAAACAAAAAAGCTGTGTTGGCTGAGAATTATAATGCTGGCCTACTTCTTGGCGGTCGCAATTAAACTCTTCGTGTCCCCTCCCTGCGACAGCCAAAACTCCTTTATCACTTCAGAGTTTTCCGAATGCAGATCATACGCATCGAGGATTTGTCTTTCATGCATAGGAATAGAATAGCCTCTTTTCTGATCAAAATAAGGACATTTATCGGATTGTCCTCCTTTTTCGCGTTCAACAGCTATCTAAAAGGTTTCGGCACGGGAATATTCACGGGTCAATCTAAACGCTTTTGCGCTCCTTTCATAAATTGCCACAGCTGTCCATCCGCTACATTCGCCTGTCCTGTAGGACTCACTCAGCATTTTTTCACATACAGACACCTTACCGGTCAGATGGTCATACCCAAGTTGTCTCTGGGTTTTCTGATTTTAATATCGCTCGTAATGGGCAAGATTTTCTGCGGATGGCTGTGTCCTTTTGGGCTCATACAGACTCTTTTATACAAAATCAAAAGCTTCAAAATTCGCATTCCCCACCCTTTAACCCACATGAAATATGCCGTTTTCGCTTTTTTTATAATTTTCCTACCCCTCTATACCGGCGAACCATGGTTTTGTAAATTATGCCCTGTCGGCTCTTTAGAAGCCGGTGTTCCTCTTGTATCTTTCGGAGCAGCGAGCTTGGCTTTGAGAGAAATCGCTCAGGCCCTATTTTCCCTTAAATTGTCAATTTTGCTGGTTTTCCTTTTTATGTCAGTCCACACCCAAAGGCCTTTTTGCAGGCTATTTTGCCCCATAGGAGCTCTTTATTCCTTTTTCGGTCGTTTCAGCCTGATAAGGGTTAAACTCGACACGGACGCCTGCATTTCATGCGGACTTTGCGAAAAAGTGTGCCCGATCGAACTTCCGATTGACAGGGCTGTAAAATCTGGAAACTGCTTTCTGTGCGGAGAATGCCTCCGGTCTTGCCACAAAAACGCCCTGTATTACGGTTTAAACGATGACGTGAAAATTTTGAAGGATAAATTTTCCAAACTTTTTCTCTCCAAAAGTATTGAATAAAATCCTGAAAAAACTCCTTTTGCTGGCAATATTATTGCCCTTTACAGATTTTCTCCTTTTGCATTCACTCTCGGCGCAAGAAAGTTTGGCTCAAGAAAGCCCCTTTATCTCTCCAATAGGAGAAATGCTTCATGACTATGTTTTCAGAAATCTGACAAGGTTAAAATTCCGCCAGACGATACTTCCGGAAAGAGGCCTTCTGATCGAGGAGGTATTTTACGACTCGATGGCTCTCTGGACTGAGAACATTGTCGCCGTCGAGGACTTCAAAAATTACGCCTACAAACTTTCGCTTAAAAACAAACTCGCCGACTACACGGTTGCATATCTTCAGCAGCAGCAGGTCTTCTCCAACCAAGGACTGATACCTGATATAGAACTGCCGATAAGGATGCCGACTGCCATAGCCGGATTCATAGGTCAAGGCGGCAATTTAAGGATTAACGGCTCCCAGAGAATTCAGTTCGGCGGAAGCCAATCCACAGACCTAAACGCCGTTCAGACAGAATACACCCAGAACGATTTTCTGCCGGAACTCGAAATGAAACAGCAGTTGAACGTCAATCTGCAGGGCACCATCGGTCAGAAGATAAACGTCTTTGTCGATCACAACAGCGAGGCACAGGCGGATTTAAAAAACAAAATCAGGCTTCAATACAGAGGCGATCAGGACGAATTGATACACCTGATTGAAATGGGGCACACCCAATTGTCCCTGCCGGGAACAGAGCTTATCGGGATGCCCCCGATCCAGATGGGTCTTTTCGGCATTAAATCAGAAATGCAGATAGCCGGAGTCAACATCACAGCCATAGCGACAAAAGAAGAAGGAAAGGCAGAGAGCAGGACTTTTGTCGGCAGGGCATCTGTCGACACGATAATCCTCTGGGACACCGATTACATAAGAAGGCAGTATTTCTGGCTGGGTCTGCCCGGAGATTCCATAGGAGACGTCAACCCGTATGACTCCATAGCCAAACTAATAGTATGGGTTGACGACAACAACGGAACCAATAACGCTCTGACCGGAGCAATAAGGGGCGATTTTCATTTTTACACCCAGACCCAGTACTCCGATACTTTGCTTCCTCCCGGGTATTTCGACCCTCAAGAGGCGGGATCCGACAATTTTTACATTTTCAACTACCAGACTAAAACAATCGAGTTGAGGGTGCCTCTCGACGAGAACTACGCCCTCGGAGTCTGCTACGTCATAAACAGGAGAAATACGCCAGGCGGGCAGTTTTACCGAACGGACACAGTCGGGACAGTCCGCGACCAATACGACACTTCCCAGACAATCGATATCAAAGTAATAAAACCGCCTGTCGAAAGGACTTATTTTCCGACTTGGGACCTTCAGATCAGAAACAGGTATTCTCTGAGCTCGACGGCGATAGTCCCAGGAAGCTTCGAACTGAAGATATACAAACACAACACAGGGTCCGGGATAGACGAAGAGACTCAGGGTTCTACAACTTACCTCAAGCTTCTCGGATTGGACGACGATGACGACGGATACATAGACGACGGCAACGTCGATTACGACAGGGGATTCGTCGCTTTTCCAGACACACTTCCCTTCCCATTCGCCAGCTCTGCACTCCTTGAGCCGGATTCTATAATCTACGACACTACTTCGACCAACGTCGGCAGAAAATATAAACTTGTCGTCTCATACAAAGGCATCAGAAACGTCTTCTCTTTAGGCGCCATGAACATTCTCGAAGGGTCGGAGGTCGTCACGGTCAACGGCGAGAGGTTGGTCAAAAATGTCGATTACACAATAGATTACGACATAGGGATAATCACCTTCCTCACAGACAAAGTCAACGACGTGAACGCGGTGGTCAACGTCGATTTTCAATACGCTCCTTTCATCAGCCTCGCCGACAAATCTCTTCTCGGAGTCAGGTTTGACTACAGGGTTTCCCCTGCTGTAAACATAGGAGTGACAACTCTCTACAGAAGCGTCAGCACAAAAGAAGAACACCCACAGCTCGGCAACGAACCGAGAAACATCACCATGGCAACGGTAGACGCGAGCATGGTCTTCTCTCCGTCGTTCATGACAAAAGCCGTCGACATCCTGCCTTTGATAAGCTCTTCCTCCCCTTCAAACCTGACGATAAGAGGAGCTGTCGCCTTTTCCATGCCGAACCCGAACACGAAAGGATTCGTGTATTTAGACGACATGGACGGAAACAAAATGTCCCTGAACCTCGGCGTCAGCAGGGCTAACTGGCATTTCGGCAGTATACCAGACGATATATTCAACAACGCTCCAACCTACAAAGACACATCCGATCTCGGAATGGTTTACTGGTACAGCCCCAACGACTGGTTTTCCAAAGGAGACCTTTTCCCAAATCTGCCCGAGACGGAAAGGGACGATGAAATACAGGTTTTGAGCCTCGTAATTCAGCCGAGAAACGGATCAACTTCTTCTTATGCCTCTCTTCAGCAGTGCATCTCCAAGACCGGCTCGGACCTTTCCCAATTCAGGTATCTGGAGGTCTGGGTCTACGGAGACAGGGGAAGAGTCAACATAGATCTGGGCTACAACATAACAGAAGACGTAGCGAGAAGAACAGGGGTTTCAGACTCGATAGGCGGTTGGAACGGCGTCCTAAACACAGAAGACAGAAACAGAAACGGCGTCCTCGACATCGGTGAAGACGTGGGACTTGACGAAGTCGAAGGCAGGGACTCTGATCACGTCCCGGGAGACGAATGGAACGACGACTACCCGGATCAGGTAAACAATTCCACGTATCGCCAGCTCAAAGGCACAGAGGAAAACACAATTCTCGACACCGAAGACTTGAACGGCGACGGAATTTTAAACCTTTCAAGGGATTACGTAGAATACACTTTCGTCCCAGGGGACACGACTTTTCTCGACATAGACAGAGGAAATGGCTGGAGGCTTTACAAAATTCCACTCCACGACAGCGGCGTCGGAACATACGTCGGATCTCCGGACTGGGAGAGAATCCGATACGCGAGAATATGGGTTGACAGCTTCTCTTCCCAGACCGATTCGATTCTCTTCGGAGGAATCTCTGTATCCGGAAACAGGTGGAAAAGAAACGATGTCTATTCCTTGGATTCGACAGCAATAGAGATCCCCCAGGAGTTTTTTGAGGTGACAACCCGCAACAACTACGACGACCCCTCTTACGTTCCACCCTTTGACCCGGGCAAAGACAACTACGGCAACACCAAAAAAGAACAATCCATGGCTTTCGTCTTCAGAAACTTGGGCTACAACAGAGTCGGAGGCTGCTACTACGCGACCGTCGTTGAAGACAACTACAATAACTACAGAAGGATGCTCCTATACATTCACGGAGAAGGACAGGACGGTTATTTTTCGATAAAATTCGGCGGAGACACCCTCTCTTTCTACGAATACAGAGCACCCATACCGACTGGCTGGCAGGAACTTACTGTAGATTTTGAAAAATTCATAGACCTCAAAAAATCCATAGAGGGCGACACCACCGGAACATGGAACTCTGAAAACTATTACGTAACGACTTACGGAGCGAACAAACCCTCGCTGACGAAAATCAACAGGACGACAATGAGCGTTGTCAGCGAAGAACAGATCACAGGGATAGAGGGTGAGTTGTGGATAGACGATATCAGGCTCGTCTCCCCTTACCGTGAGACCGGCAGAGCCGCGAACCTCAGCGTAGGAATGTCTTTCGGCGATGTCTTGTCAGTTAACCTGACAGGTTCACAGTACGAAGCGGATTACCAAAAGATAACAGATCAAACCGGAAGCGGCTCCACGACGACAAATTATTCCGGAACAGCGATTTTTCAAGGGGGCAAAATATTCCCTTCAAAATGGCTTATATCTTTCCCGTTCACTGCTTCTCTGACCATGTCAGAAAACCTACCAAAATTCTACCCGGGTTCGGACATAAGGCTCGACGGTCAGGAGTCGAGGGACAAGTCTTCCAATTCCCAGACCAGGCATTTTTCTTTCGCTTTTTCAAAGTCCGGAAAAACATTGAACGCTTTAGCTTCGCTTATAATTGACCATTCGAGGTTCAGCTACTCATGGACAAACGTCAACAACCTCTCCTACAACAGAGCCGATTCATCTTGGGTCAAAACAGCCGTCTATTCATGGACAATCAGCCCGCATATCAAACCGCTGAACATCGCCGGCCAGGAAATAGGGACATTTTTCAACAACATAAGTTTCACCTCGACTTATTCCTATACAAAAGTCTCTTCGCATCTTATTCCAGACACCTCCGGTCAACTCCTTCAAAGCCTGCTTCAGAGAAATCTCAACTCTACGATGAGCCTTAGTTACAACCTTTTAAAACCCATGAACATTACTTATTCGGTTTCCCAGAGCAGGGACCTTGAATTAGATGATTACATATTCGGAAGGCAGACTATAAAAACACAGAGGGTTTCAGCGAGGTACAGCTCATTGCCCCTTCCCTTTATAAGACCGACAATTTCTTGGGAGACAAACTATTCTGAAGACTCCCGCCCAGAGCTTCGCATGACCTACGACACGACGGATATTTTCAACGTCTCAAACACCAACACGCTTTCTTTCAACACTACGATAAGTTTCGTTCAACCCCTCGAATTCGCAGGAAGAATAAGAGACGAGAGCAAGGATTCCGCGGCGTCAGTCGGGTCTCCCCAGTGGATGCTTCTCAACCTCGGAAAACTCGGCAGGAGCATAACTCCTGTGAGTTTGACTGCATCGAGAACGAGGACGACGCGTCTTTACAGGCTCACGATGACGCCCGACTGGAAATACCAGCTCGGTTTGGTCGAGAACATAGATCCAGTATCAACAGGCAAATACGTCTCTCCAAACGACTATTTCGGCTGGACTTACAGCTTCACGGGAAGTTCGGGATTCAATTTCACGTACATAACATCATCTGTTAATTTTGCCTGGTCTAAAAACACAGGCGGCAACATCGGCAACATGACATACACAGAATCGGTGACATGGCCGAGATTCGTACTGAATTTTTTAAACTTTCAGAAACTTCTGCAAATCAGAGCTCTTGAGAATTCAACGGTTTCTACGGGCTTCACCTCTACGAGAACCAGATCAGGACCAGAAGATCAAGATCCGACGAGAAAGACGAAAGGGATAGACTTTTCCCCTCTTGTATCTGTTCAACTTCGGTGGAGAAATGGACTCTCGACAGTTTTTTCTACTTCCAGAACCCAGAACGACATAGACAACCTCGGCGTCATAAGAACTCTAACGAGACAGGAAAACAACGCTATTTCAGCCACCTTAGGTTATACCTTTTCAGCTCCGGGGGGCCTGCCTCTTTTCGGCAGAACCCTCAGGTTCAACTCTCTGATGACATTCTCTATCAACTACACTTTCAACACAGCGAAAGAATCCTACAGGACTTCAGGAGAAATAATATCCTATAGGTCCAACTACACGATTTCACCGACCGCTTCTTACAATTTTTCACAAAACGCGACAGGTGGTCTAAATGGCACCTATTCTATCAACGAGGACAGACAAACCGGCAGAAAGATTCGGAACGTAGGTTTGAATGTTTGGGCTGAATTTAGATTCTGACCCAGGATGAAAACATCGCGCAGATATTGCTCTCTTCTTTTTGTCGACATAGCAGGTTTCTCATCAATAGCTGAAAATTCCGACCCAGAAAACGTCAAAAAAATCCTTCAAAAAGTTTTTCTTAAATCAAACAGCATTATCAAAAGCTACGGAGGTCATTTATACCAGCTGGCAGGCGACGCAATAATATTTTCTTTTGGCTTTCCCTCTTCTATAGAAAACCAAGACGAAAGAGCGCTTCTCGGGGCAATCGAAATTTCAAAACTGTCAAAGGAAATTTCCTCCCAAACAGGCGTCACGATAGAATTTCACATCGGGCTGCATTCCGGACTTGTGCTCACCGGCGCTATAGAAATCGAAGGGACAAGTTTTCTTTCCATCGTTGGAGACCCTGTCAACGTCGCGAGCAGGCTTCAGCAGATATGTCCTAAAAATCAAATTTATGTGAGCGACGTTGTGGTGAAAAACACTTCTCACCAGTTCAACTTCAGATTCAAAGCAGAAGTGAATTTCAAAGGCAAGAAAAAAAGTGTCGCCGTTTACAGGTTTGTTTCCGCAAAGAAAAGACGCCTGAGCAGAAGGGGGATTCGATGGGCGGAGATCCCTCTTGTCGGCAGAAATAGGGAAATGAAAGAAGCTTTGAATTTCTTCAAAGAAAGAAAAATACTGCCTTCCGTGTTATTCATCTCCGGAGAGCCGGGGGTGGGAAAGACGAGGTTTGTCGACGAATTTTTAAAAAATAATTTTTCAGAATCGTTACAAATAAAGACCAAAACCCTTTCATACGGATCCGACAGTTTTTACAGTGTCAGACAATTCATTCAAAACTTGTTCCCAGAAATTCTGCAAAAAGAAAAAATTTCCGACCTTGAGAATTATTTAAAGACAAGAGGCGTTTTTTACTTTAAATTGGCGGCTCAAGTATTATCTGAATTCCTCTTTGAAACTCACAAAAAAAGTAATGAGACCCAGAAGACAAGGTTTCTTTTGAAGATAATCACAGATTTAACTCAATACAAGATTAATTCGTCATCAGCGGAAGGGTTGTTTTTGGTCTTTGAAGACCTGCACTGGGCCAGTAAACCTCTTTTTGAAATGATATTTGCTCTTTTATCGGAGTTGCCGTATCAAAGAGTATCCTTTCTGATGATAGCCAGATATTCAAAACATCTAAATCTATTAAATGAATTTTTGGAAAAATTCAAAAAAATTTCCATAGTCAGACAAATAGAACTCATGCCTCTTGAAAAAGAACAATCCGACAAGATGATTTCGTTTATCCTTAAAATCGCAAACATACCAGATGTGTTGAAAACAAAAATAATTGACTACAGCCAGGGAAATCCTTTTTTCCTGGAAGAGATCTCAAAAATGCTGGTAGAAAAAGGTGTCGTCTGGAGAGAAAAAAACTCCTGGAGAGGAAAAGTTCCAAAAAACTTCGAAATTCCACAATCCATTGGAGAAATTATTTTAAGTCGTTTTGACCTTTTGGAAGAAAAAACAAAAAGACTCCTCGAATTGGCTTCAGCGGCAGGATGTTGTTTTTCAAAGGATATGGTCTTCAAAATCAGCTTTTTAAACGAATTCAAAGCTTTCGAAGAAGCTTTGGAAAGGAATTTTGTCACAAAAACAAAACCAGGAGAATACTCTTTTACCCACATTCTGATAAGGGATTCGGTTTATTCAAATCTCTCGAACGAAGAAAAGATCATGCTTCACAGAGAAATTTTCAACTACCTAAAAAAACTTTACCCTAATGAAATTTCAAAAGCCCATCTTCTCGCACACCACGCTGAGGCTTCGGAAAATTGGGAACAAGCATTCAAGTACAATTATATTTCTTCAATTCACGACATGAAGAGATATTCTTTTCACCACAGCATTGAGTATTTGGACAAGTGTGCAAAAATTCTCCAAAAAAAACTGTACAGGCCTGAAAGTAAACCGCTTTTTGACTACTTCATGTCCAACGCGAGAATACACGGAATAATCGGTAACTACAGGAAATCCCAGAAGTATTTTCAAGACGCCAGAAAAATTTCTATGGATACGTCTCAAAAAATCGACTATCGGCTTGAACTATCCAACCAGCTATTTCGAGTGAGTCAGTACAGGCAGGCAAAAGAGCATCTTGAAAATGCTCTTTCTCTCACACTTAAAAACAGAAGTTTACCCGATCGAAGAAAAAAGCTTTTCAACACATACATGAATCTCGCTGATGTACATTATTTTTTGGGAGACATTAAAGACGCAAAACTGATGTTGAAAAAAGCAAAAAGGTTCATCACTGATAATAAAAGTTACGAATACCTGAACTACATCGGCAAGTTGGCTGACATTCTCAACGACAACGGACAATCGCTTAAAGCCCTAAAGATAAGGCTGGAAATTGAAAAGGTTACAAAAAAAAGGAAATGGTTGACCTTTTTGTCTACGAACTACAACAACCTCGGAGTTATTTACGACAACGTTAAACAACCCCAAAAAGCATTGACCTCGTACCAAAAAGCAAACGAAATTGACCACAAAACCGGTTATCTCCTGGGAGAAGCCATAACTTCCTACAACATTTCAACCTACTATTCCGAGTTCGGCAAAAACGAAGACGCGCTTAAATGGCTCGACAAATACCATGGATTGAACGTGAAAATAGAAAACAGACTCGGGGAGGGTTATTACAACCTCGGTCTGGCGGAAGTCAGTTACAACAAAAACGAAGTCTCGAATTCAGTTGAATATTTGATAATTTCACACAAGGTTTTCAAAGAGCTCAACATAAAAAACATGCGGTATTACCTTCTTCAGCTTTTATTGTTACGGTCTTCAGAAATTCTCGACAGAAAAACACTGAAAAACTACCTCCCCGAATATAAAAAAACGTTCGGCAAACTGGAAAAAGACGATGAGAAGGAAAATATCTCCGAATATCTCGCGGTGTTGTGTTATGTTTATTTTTCAATCGGACAGCAAAAAAAATTCATATATCTGAGAAAACTGCTCGTAAAAAACCAAAAGGCAAAACTGCCTGAAGATTTTTATTTTTTAAACGTGTATCTAACACTTTTCAAGGGTTTAGATAAAAATTATGAGAAATTGAAAAAACACGCAAAAAAACTTTTAGAGTCCTATGAAAGTAATTTCAAAAGCAGGGAAGACAAGCAAGCTTTCAGAAGACGAAAAATCGTGGCTCAAATCTTGCGACACATATAAAAATTTAAACTCTTCAAGAAAAAATTCTTTTTCACGCCAGTTTTTCGGAGATATAATAGAAAAGTGGATATTAATCTTTTTTTGAGGTTGATAGTATCATCAATCCTCGGCGCTCTGATAGGAATCGAACGAGACGTCCACGGCAGAGCGGCCGGGCTTAGAACCCACATACTTGTCTGCTTGGGATCGGCCCTTTTCATGATAATTTCATTCAAGATTCCCATGTCTTTCGGTAACAACGGTTCTGCCGACCCGGGAAGAATAGCGGCGCAGATACTCACCGGAATCGGTTTTATCGGAGCCGGAACAATTCTGAAAGAAGGATTCAACGTCCGCGGCCTGACGACCGCGGCATCTCTCTGGGTCACAGCCGGAATCGGCATGGCGGTAGCCGCGGGTTACTATCAGATAGCCCTTTTATCAACTGCCTTGTCGGTGATCACGTTGATGTTTATACATGGTTTGGAGAAGAAGTTCACAAAAGACACTTACAGATTCTTGATCGTCGAAGCAGACCTCGCGTTTTCACCTTCTGTCCTGACAGATCTTCTCAAAAAACACGGAATAAAAATCATAACCTTCAGCATAAAAAAAGACTTCGCGGAAAAAACAATTCGCATAAAAATTTACCTAAAACTTTTTCACAGTGGTCCTTCTGACAAACTTTCCCACGAGATAATGAGGGAACTTGAAACGCCTGAAAACCAAATAAGATCTATAAGGTGGGACCAGCAGATTTAAAACCGTAATCTTGCCGCTATCGGCATTCTTCATCCGAAGCCGAAAGCTTTTTTCTAAAAGATATTTAAGTTAAAAATGTATTGAATTTTCATCCATAGTCTTGATAGGGAAAAAGGCAAATATTTATTTACATGGGACAATTATTAATTAAAATAGTATTGTACTTCCGGGTGCTTAAAATTTTGATATGTTTAAAT